>NZ_JBXAFF010000030.1:0-34505 GCF_058792815.1 Microbacterium sp. MPR-TSA4 | reverse complement strand
CGCACGCCCGGGCTGGCGGATGCGAGCGGCGTGCCCTACCCGCCGGTCGTTGAGCGAGCGCAGCGAGTCGAAACGCGTTACCAGCGGTAGTGCGCGAAGGCGCGGTTCGACTCGGCCATCTTGTGGGTGTCCTCGCGGCGCTTGACCGCGGCACCGAGGCCGTTCGAGGCGTCGAGGATCTCGTTCTGCAGACGCTCGGTCATCGTCTTCTCACGACGACCCTTCGCGTAGCTGACGAGCCAGCGCAGCGCGAGGGTGTTCGCGCGGTGCGGCTTGACCTCGACCGGCACCTGGTAGGTCGAGCCACCGACGCGGCGGCTCTTGACCTCGAGGGTGGGGCGGACGTTGTCGAGCGCCTTCTTGAGCGTGGCGACGGCATCCTGGCCGTTCTTGGCCTCGACGCCCTTGAGGGCGTTGTAGACGATCGACTCGGCGAGCGACTTCTTGCCGTCGACGAGGATCTTGTTCACCAGCTGGGTGACGATCGGAGCACCGTAGACCGGGTCGTTGACGACGACGCGGCGAGGTGCGGGTCCCTTGCGAGGCATCGGACTCAGCCCTTCTTGGCGCCGTAGCGGCTACGGGCCTGCTTGCGGTTCTTGACGGCCTGGGTGTCCAGGGCGCCGCGAACGATCTTGTAGCGGACACCGGGGAGGTCCTTGACACGGCCTCCACGGACGAGCACGAGCGAGTGCTCCTGCAGGTTGTGGCCCTCACCCGGGATGTAGGCCGTGACCTCGGTGCCGTTGCGGAGCTTCACACGGGCGACCTTGCGCATGGCCGAGTTCGGCTTCTTGGGCGTGGTCGTGTAGACGCGGGTGCAGACACCCGCCTGCTGGGGGTTCGACTTCAGGGCGGGAGCCTTGGTCTTGGTGACCTTCGGCGAGCGACCCTTGCGAACCAACTGCTGAATGGTTGGCACGTTCTCTCCTTGTAAGTCCGTGCGGTCTTCTCGTCCGCACGGGTGCTGCACGGTGACAGCGATGGTGGTTTCACCACAGATCCACCGGCGCGGCGGTGTGCCGAGCGTGTGTGGTGGATATGCCGTGGGGGCGGCCTGTTCGCAGACCGGTCCCGCTGTGTGCACCCGCCCCCTCCGCAGGCCGTGGCACGGCGGAGGGCGCGCATACGCGCACACCCGGTCAATACTACGCCGTATGACGAACTCGGGCAAACGCGCCCGGTGAGTCGCCGCACGGCCCACGGATGCCGTCGCGCGGGCCCCCGCTCAGTGATCGAGACGCTGCAGATGGAACTCCTCGTCGCCCAGGAAGAAGCGCTCGCCGGCGTCGATCTTCGATCCGGGTTCGACCTCGACCTCCTCGCCCATCAGCGTGCGCACGAGCACGCCGTTGGTCGAGGCCAGATCGGTGATGGTCCACACGTCGTCGTGGCGTTCGAGGCGCGCGTGCGTCTTCGAGACGGTGAGCGCCTCCCCCGGCACCGCGACGAGCTGCGCGCGCGGGAAGGCGGCGTCGCCGGAGGGTCGGCGCCCCAGGATGACGATGTCCGAGGTGATCGGCACGGGGGCGCCCGAGACCGGGACCAGCTGCCAGGTGGGCTTGCGGGCCCGGCGCGTGATGATCGTCTGATCGAGGTCGTCGTCGCCCGAGTCCCCGCGGCGGTGCTGGGCGGCGACGGCGCCCGCGGCCGAACGGGGCGACCCGGCGGCGGGCGAGCCGATGACCGCGGAGACCTCTCCCGACAGCTCCGGGAACCCGTCGGGCTCGTTCGGGGCGACCGCGAACGCCGGCCACGGGCGGGCGCGGCGCAGCTCGGGTTCCGGCGCATCCGAGGACGGCCGGGCGGCGGCCGGCGGGGCGGCATCCGTCGCGGGCTCGGGCTCCCCACGGCGGGCGGGCGCGGGCTCGGGCATGGCGGCACGGGCCGCCGCCTCCGCCGCCGAGACGCGCTGGACGGGCGCATCCGCCGGCGCGGCCGCCTGCTCCGACGGCGACGGCAGCGCCGTGCTGCGCCGGCCCGGCACGAAGTCGATGGGGGCGTCCTCGGTCACCGGCGGCATCGCGTGGCGCCACCCGGCGCCCGAGCTCGGCGGGAACGGCGACGGCGCGATCGCCGAGACGTCGTCGATCTCCGACGGCCATGCGTCGTCGTCGGAGGGAGGGCCGGCCTCGGCGGACGAGGCGACGACGGCCGCGGCGGACACGGGCGCGGGCGCCGCGGGGCGCGTGGCCGCCGTCGGCGGGGAGGCGGCGGGCGACGGGCCCTCCGCGGCGGCGGGCTCGGGGGACGCCGCCGGGGCATCCGCGACCGACGCATCGGGGACGAGAGGGGCATCCGCCGGGCGGTCGTCGAGGACGGACGCCGCCGACTCCGGCGGCGCGGTCGTCGTGTCGGGCGGGGTCCACTGCGCGGCCGGCGCGGAGGGCGGCGGCGCGAACAGGCGGACCAGGTCGTCGTCGGCCTCGTCCACGTCGGCGTCCGCGCGGCCGCGCGCGGGGTCGGCATCCGGGGCGGCGGCATCCGTGGGCGCGGCCAACGGCGGCTCCGGGACGAACGGCCCCGTCGGCAGCACGGAGACCACGACCGGCGCGGGCGATGCGGGTTCGGCGGCGAAGACGCCGCCGAGGGTGGCGGCGCGCGACGCGCCCTCGGAACGCGATCCCCCGGCGCGGGCACCCAGCCAGCGGGCCGGACCGAAGCCGAGGATGCTCGCCCAGACCACGAACAGCACGGCGGAGACCACGGTCATGCCGGCGCCGTACCCGAATCCGGGGTTGATGCGGTGCGCGGCGACGATCAGCAGCACCCAGACCGCGACGGGGCCGAGGACCGGGACGAGCAGGAGCAGGATCAGCCAGGGACTGAAGCCGCCCCACGCCAGCACCGTCGCCTGATTGAAGAACGGCACCCAGCCCTTCCAGGCCTCGTCGCCCATCTTCCGGAACATGGCCGCGAGCGCCAGGGCCGTCCAGACGTACAGGGCGAGCCCGACGCCGACGGCGACCAGGCCCAGCAGGGCGCCGACGGAGTCGCCGATGGGTGCGTTCATGCGGTGCGCCGCGGGCGGGATGCCGCGCGACTCCCCCTCTCGAAGTGTGACCGGAACGATCGCGGGACGAACGATCTCAACGATACGGCCGCACGGAGCCGGCGCCACCGGGTCGGTGCGAGCGCGGTGCGTTCCTCGTCGACGATCCGCCAGAACGCATCGGCCTCGTCCGCGTCGATCACGCGCGCAGAGAACACCGCTTCGTCCGCGGCGCGCGCGAGGCCGCCGGCGGACGGGCGCGACAGCGCGGCGGCGATCTCGGTGCGCGTCGCGGCGGCCGGCAGCGGACGGCGCGCGTCGGTCGCCGCATCCAGGTACTCGTCCCATCCGCCCGCGATGCGCGCGGCCGGAGCCTCCTGCCGGCGGCGGCGACGACGGCGCACGGCCTTGGCGATCACGATCGCGAGGAAGGGCCCCGCCAGCACCAGCAGGACCGCGAGCACACCGCCGGCGACGCCCAGCGCCGTCCACAGTCCACGCAGATCCAGAGCGTCGGAGCGGTCGGCGGGGGCGGCGGTGTCCTCCTGCGCGGGACGCTGCGGCTGCACCTCGTCGACGCCGTCGGGACGCACGGAGGTCGCGATCTGCGGGTCGGGCTGCTCCGTCACCTCGCGCTGCGGGGGGCGGGTGTGCTGCGGGGTCACGTCGACGGGGATCCACTCCCCCGTCGACGCGCGCACCTCGACCCAGGCCGACACGTCGCCGGCGCGGCACGCCCCGTCCGTGCACGCGGCGGCATCCGGATCGGTCGACGACAGACGCGTGCCCACGACGATCCGCGCCGGGAAGCCGAGCTCGCGGGCGATGAGCGCGACGGCCACGGAGAACTGCTCGTCGTCGCCGACGGCGGCCACGAGGTCATCGGATGCCGCGGCGGCCGGGTCGGCCTCACGGGCCAGCAGCGCCGTGAACATGTCGTCGATGCGGGCGAGCGAATGGCCCGACGCGCTCGGGGCGAAGCGGTACCCGCCGGCGGCGGACAGCTCGCGCATCCAGGCGGCGCCGCCGTCCTGGCCCGTGAGGGCATGGCTGAGGTAGCCACGCTCCCGCAGCAGGGCGACGAGCCCCTCCAGGGCCGCGCCTCCCGTGCCGGTCGCGTGCTGCTGGACCCACGTGCGCAGGCTCGCCGGAGCCGCCGGCTCGCCGCCCGCGGCATCCGACGCTCCGCTCGCGGCGGACTGCCCGCCCGGCGCCGACACCGAGGCCAGCGCCGGCGCCGGCGGCACCGCGGCGCGCAGACGGTACTCGTCGCCGTCCTGCCAGGGGGCCGTCTCGACAGCGGCGTCGCGCGCGTCGCTCACGTAGAACCCGTCGGCGAGCACGCCGGCGCGCGGGCCCGTGAACGAGACGGATGCCACGACGCCCGCCGACGGCATCCAGAGCCCGTCCAGCGCCCCGATCGAGAAGACGGCGTCAACGGGGGCGCCGGCCGCCATCGGGCGCGCCGACGCGAGGCGCACGAACGGATCGCCGGCGGCGTCGGTGCGGAAGACGGCGCCGTCGTAGGCGTCGAGGACCGCCAGCCGCACCCGGTCGGGGACGGCGTCGCCGGACACGCGGAAGAGCTCCTCGTCGATGCGCGCGTCCGCGAACAGGGCGCGGTACGAACTCAGGGGGCTGACCGCGCGCGAGATCTCCTCCCGCGGGCCGGTCACGCCGCGCAGCACGTCGCGCTGATCGGGGGCGGCGACCGCGGGGACGGCGAGCGCCGCGACCGTGGCGATCGCAACCATGCCGGCCCCCAGCGCCGCACGCCGCAGCGCGGGCCCTCGCCCGCGGGTCGTCGCCGCACCGAGGCGCGCGCCCGCGTCGTCGGCCGCACGCCGCAGGGCACGCCGCCGCCCGTCGCGCGTGCGCCACGCCAGCCACAGCACGCCGCTGAGCAGGACCCCCGCACCCACGGCCGTCTCGACCGGTGCGCGAAGCGTCACCGCGCCGACGACGAGCGGCGCGCTCACCTCGGCACGCCCGAACAGCAGTCCGAACGCCGCCATCGCGATGGCGACCGGCACGGCGAGGACCGCGAGCGCATCCGTGCGCCAAGCGAGCAGCAGCACGCTGGCGGTGCCGACGAGGAAGACGACGAGCGCGGGGACGAGGAGGTTGCGGTAGGAGCCGACGGGCAGCTCCACGGTCAGCAGGTCCTTCCACCCCCACAGCACACCGGCGCCCAGCTCGCCGAGTCCGTGCACGACGTCCTCCGCGGAGCCGGTGCGAGCCGGCACGGCCAGCGGCACGCCCACGATCAGGATCGTCGCGGCGAGCAGGCCCGCGGCGGCCCACCCGCTCCAGCGCCGCCACGCCACGAGGGCCGCGACGGCCGCCGCGAGCACCGCGGCGACGGCGACGAGCAGCAGGAAGGCCGGCGAGCGGTAGAGGGGCCAGGCCGCCACCGCGGCGAGCACCACCGCCACGAGCGCGTAGATCCCGCCGGCGACGATCCTCATGAGCGTGCGCCTCTCAGCAGCAGCCCGGCGAGGTCCTCGATCGTGCCGATCGTGAGCACGGTCAGCGGACCGGCCGCCTGCGTGCGCGGATGCGCGCGCTCGTCGCAGACGACCGCGATCACCGCGGCATCCGCGGGGAAGGCCAGGGCCGCCAGACGCAGCGTCGCCAGCCCCACCCCGGAGCCCGCCACGAGGACGACGACGGACAGCCGCTCGTTCGCCTCCGCGGTGAGGCGACAGACCTCGGGGAAGGACATCGTCTCGGTGAGGCGCTCGACGCCGCTGAAGCCGTCCAGGACCACGCGCGGCGAGCCGGCGGGGATGTGCCGGATCGCGCGGAGGCGGCCGCGGACGACGCGCGGGATCTCGGCACCGACGACGATGTCGAGGTCGCGCGCGTCGTGCACGGCGCGCAGGGCCAGGGAGCCGGCCGCGCTGACGGCCAGCTCGAACTCGTCGTCCGAGGCGTACTCGCCCGCCGCGAGGCCGAGCACGACCGCCATCCGCGACCGCCGAGATTCCTCGTACTGGCGCACCATGAGCCGGCCGGTCTTGGCGGTCGACTTCCAGTGGATCTGGCGGCGGGCGTCTCCGGGCGCGTACTCGCGGATGGCGTGGAAGGACATGTCGGCGTCGACGAGCCGCCGCGTGGCACTGCCGTCGAGGTCGCGGATGAGGCCCGCGCTCGACGAGGGGACGGCGACCGTGCGGGGGTGCACGAACAGCTCCTGCACCTCCTCGAACGCGTGCTCCCGGCGCAGCAGGCCGAGGGGATCCGAGCGGATCGTGGTCGCGGGTCCGATGCGCACGACGCCGCGGCGCTGAGGGGGCAGCTCCAGGGCATGCCGCGACACGGCGCCGGGGGCGAGCAGCGGGACGCCGAACTCGACCAGGCCCGCCCCGATCGGCACGTCGATGCGCCCCGGAAGGGCCGTGCGCGACCCGACGTTGCGCACCTCGACCGTCGCCCGGGCGGGAGTTCCGGCCACGACCCGCAGCCGGTCGAGCACGAGGCCCACCTCGTACGCCCGTGCGTTCAGCAAGAAGGGGATGCCGAGGATCAGGAGCGTCAGGGCCGCGACACCCGCGACGATCGCCTCGACCCAGCCGAAGGCGATGCCCGCGGCGAGTCCCGCCGTGGCGGCGAGGATCACCAGCGCGCCCGCGGGACGAACGGTCGCGCGCGCCCACTGGACCACGACGTGCGCGCCGGCGCGCACGGTCGTCCACGCGCGCGACGCCCGCAGCGCCGCGCCAACGAGGCGACGGCCGCGGCGCGCGGTGACCTCCGTGCGCTCCCCGGTGAGGCCCCCGGCCGACGTCCGGGTGAGCCGCGATTCGGCCGGCAGGGCGCGGCTGTCGCCGAGCGTCACACCGGCTCCCGGCGGGTGGGCGGCGCGACGTCGAGCAGCACCTGCCCGACCACGGCCTCGGGCGTGACCCCGTCGAACTCGGCCTCCGCGTGCAGGATGAGGCGGTGGGCGAGGACCGGCACCGCCAGACGCTTCACGTCGTCCGGGGTGACGTAGGTGCGGCCGTGCGAGGCGGCGCTGGCCCGCGCCGCGCGCGTGAGCGCGAGGGCGCCGCGGATGCTCACCCCGAGGCGCACCTCGTCCGCGGCGCGCGTCGCGTCGACGATCCGGGCGATGTAGTCCAGGACGAGCGCGTCGACGTAGACGTCGGCGGCGAGCTCCGTCATCCCGACCAGCGCGCCGGGGGTGATCACGGCGGGCAGGTCCGCGATCGGCACCGCGGCGCGGTCGAGGATGCGCACCGTCGCCGCGTGGTCGGGGTAGCCGAGCGCCGTCCGCAGCAGGAAGCGGTCGAGCTGCGCCTCGGGCAGCCGGTACGTTCCGGCCTGCTCGACGGGGTTCTGCGTGGCGAGCACGAGGAACGGCGCGCCGACCGTGCGCGAGACGCCGTCGATGGTGACGCGCCCCTCCTCCATGACCTCCAGCAGGGCGGCCTGCGTCTTGGGGCTCGCCCGGTTGATCTCGTCGGCGAGCACGATGTTGGCGAAGATCGGACCGGCGTGGAAGTCGAAGGTCCCCGTCTTCTGGTCGTACACGGTGATGCCGGTGATGTCGCCCGGGAGGAGGTCGGGCGTGAACTGGATGCGCGTCGTCGTGCCCTGGACCGACTGCGCGACCGCGCGCGCGAGCGACGTCTTGCCCGTGCCCGGGACGTCCTCGATGAGCACGTGCCCCTCGCTCAGCATCGCCGTGAGCACGAGCTCGACGACGTGGCGCTTGCCGAGGACGGCGCGCTCGACGTTGTCGGCGAGCTGCGCGAACGTCTGCGCGAACCAGGTCGCCTGCTCGGTGGTGATCGTCATGGGGGACTCCGTGGGGGTCAGCCGGCCGGGTCGGGCGCGGTGGAGGGCGTGCAGCGGGTGGACAGTTCTGCGGTGGCCGGCGACAGGTTCCAGCCCTGGCCGGACCAGTCGACGACGACCTGGATGCCGGCGACGCGCGCGGCATCCGCCGGCACCGTCCACGGGTCGGCGCCGGGGGCGATGAGCGCGTCGTTGCGGTCGTAGTAGCGGATGGCGGCGGCGTCGAAGGCGATGTCGGCGCGCGAGCCGCTCGAGCTGCCCGAGGGCTCGAGCGTCGCTCCGCCCGTGCAGGATCCGAGCGTCCACGAGGCCTGCACCTGGTACGGGGCGCTGCCCGGCGCCGGGGTCACCGCCCCCCAGGCGGACTGCCACCAGCCGTCCTTGTGCTCGTAGCGCACCTCGATCCCGGGGTCTTTGTCGAACACGCTGCTCGGCAGTCCCCGGAAGACGACGTCGTTCTCGTTCGGCGGCGTCTCGGGGGAGGTCGGCGTCTGATCGATCGTCCAGGTCGCCCGGCCGGCGTCGTTCCCGCTGCCGCTGACGTGGGCCGTCGGCCCGACCACGAAGGTGTAGCCGGTGGGCGCGGCGCCGCTCTGCGTGGCGCGCACCTGCTGCGTGACGGTCGCCCGCCCGAACGACGTCCCGTCGTACCAGGACTCGACGCAGAGCACGAAGGTGTACAGCCGCCCGTCCGGAAGGTCGCCGAAGACTCGCCGCGCGCCGTCCTCGCTCGTGCGACAGCTGTCCGCCGAGACCGGACCGTCGGCGGCGGGCGGGCCGTCCACGCGCACGATGCCGTAGCGCACGCGCGCGTTGTCGCCGCCCGGCGACGCCGTGCCGACGGCGGTGATGTCGACCCGGCCGCCGCCGACGTTCACCGCCGTCAGGCTCAGCGCCGCCCCGGTGGGCGCGCCGATGCCGTAGGCCTGTACCGTCATGCTCCCGATCGCGGGGCCGGGAAGGCCCGGGGGGACGGCGTAGCGGGAGACCGGGGTCACCGTGACGGGCGTCGCGGTGTTCGCGCCGACGCGGAACGTCGGGACGGACACCTGGGTCTGATCGGCGGCGACGGCGATCGTGCGCGTCTCGCCGGAGGGGCTCGAGATCTGCAGCGCGCCGGTGTCGGCGGCATCCACACCGGTGAGCGTCAGCGCCGCGACGCCGCCGTCCGCGCCCGCCACGACGGGGACGGCGCTCCCGCCCGTCGGAGCGGCGGGCGGATCGTAGGCCCACGCGGTGGTGCGCACCGACGTCAGCGAGGCGCCGACGGCGTTGACGGCCACCGCCTCGTAGGAGCGCTGCTCGCCGTTGGGCGCGCTGATCGGCGGGCAGATGCCCTGGGGCGTGCACACCGCGACCCGCTGCCCGCCCTGACGCACCTCGAAGCCGGTGAGAGCCGGATAGGCGGCCTGCGCCGGTCCGGGGTCCACCCGCAGCGTGAGGCTGCCGTCCGCATACGCGGACTGCGCGACGCTGGCCGGCGCGCGGGGGAAGCCCTGCAGGTCGAGGAGGATGCGCCCGTCGCGCGCACTCGCGCTCTGGCGCCCCTGCGCGTCGCGGACCGTGAAGCTCGCCGCGCAGGCCGCACCCGGCGCGTCGTCGGTCCAGCTGGCGACGACGCTCGTCGGCGAGACGACCGCGAACGTGACCCCCGTGCACGCCGCCGCCGGCGCCACCGCGACCACCTGCAACGGCGTGCTCGGCAGCGGGTTGACCTCGCCGTTGGCCCCGATGACGTCGATCGTGCACGAGCTGCCGGCCGCCTGGCTGCACTGCTGCTGCACCGCGCCGCCCTGCGGGAGGGTCGAGGGCGCGGCGCCGACGCGGAGCGAGATGCGGGCGGGGGCGACGCCCGGGTGCGAGGCGACCTGCACCACGACGCCCTCGACGGTTCCGGGAACGGCGGCGTCGCGCCCGCGGACGGTGAGCTGGGCGCCCTGCAACGACACGTCGAAGGATGCCGGTGTGCCGTCGATCCGGTAGACGATCGCCTCGGGACGGCCCTGCCAGGTCGTCATCGCGCCGAGGTCGAACACCTGGGTGTCGCCGGGGGCGACCTCGAGGGCCGCCGGCGACAGCCGCGGCTGGGGGTCGAGCGGGGTGACGACCACCGCGATCGACAGCACGGTCCACGTCGACTGGCCGGACAGCCGGACCGGCACGAGGCAGGCGTCGGTCCAGGGGGCGTCCGCGCCCGCGGTGTAGCGCAGCGTCGTGCCCGACACCACCGTGCACGTCGCGGCCGCACGCGCACCGGAGGCGCGCACCTCGTCGGACATCTCGAGCGTGCGCCCGCGCGGCACCGCGACGAGCGTGCTCACGTCGACGTCGGCCTGGCCGTTCTCCCCCACCGTCAACGGCGGCGACCCCGGCCGGAGGGCGAGCGGGGCGTCGGCGACGGCGGGGATCCGCAGGAACGCGTAGGTGGTCACCGGTCCGGCCGCGGTGGGGCCGGTGACCGAGAACGCGATGAGGTGCGCGCCGTCGTCCACGCTGCCGCGCAGGCGGGTGCCGTCGACGGTGATCCCGGCCGGGGCGCCCCACAGCCCGACCGTGAGCTCGGCGGTGTCGCCGCCGGACCACACCGCCTTGCCGGCGAGCACGTCGATGCCGCGGGCCAGGTCGTCGCGTCCGTCGGCGCTGAGCACGGTGTCGGAGACGACCGGGAAGTCGGCGACGCGCTGGGCGACCACCTTCACGACGATGAGGCCGCGGGCGGTGTTGCCCGACGAGGAGACGACGTCGTACAGGAAGGACATCGTCCCCGGCGACGCGCCGGCGGCGATCGTCAGCGCGTCCTCAGTCTGCGCGACGATCCGATCCTGCAGCCGTGCGAACTCAGCGGTCGGCGTGCCGTCGAGCGCGAACTCGGGCACGTCGGGGCGCACGCGCTCCAGCGTGAGACGCCCCTGCAGGGGATCGATGTCGTTCGCGAGCGGATGCACGCGGATGACGTTGCCGTCACCGGCCTGCACCTGCACGTAGTCGGTGTAGGTGACGGGGGCGGGGCTGGCTTCGCCGTCGAGCACTCCCACCCGCACGGTGCCGATGCCGCTCCGACCCGACGGGTCGACGACGCGATAGGTGAAGGAGTCCTGCCCGGAACTGCCGGCGACGCTCGAGTAGACGATCGACGCCCCGTCCGCGGAGATCACGGCGGAGCCGTGCGCCGGCTGGTCGACGATGCGGTCCAGCCGCACGACGTCGCCGTCGGGATCCATGCCGAAGCCGCTGAACGGGATGGTCGTCGACAGGCCGCTGAGCACACGGCCGGACAGGGTGCGCGGCAGCGGATCGCGGTTGCTCTCGTCGCCCGCGACGCGGATCCGGACCGTCGCGATGTCACCGAGCGCCGGGGCTCCGGTCGTGAACGCGCGGTACTCCACGGTGTAATCGCCCGGCGTCGTCGGCGCCAGGTAGCGCAGCACGTCCCCGGCCGCGAAGGCGAGGGCGTCGGGGCTCGACGAGACGATCGACTCGGGGTCCAGCCGCGGCCGGGTCCCGACGGCGGCGACGTCGTTGTCGAGCACCGGGATGTCGATCTGCGAGCCGGCGCGGACGACCACACGGTCATCGACCGCGATCGGCGCCTGCTCGTCGGCGGGGGGCAGCAGGTACACGGTGGCCTCGCCGATCACCGACGAGCCGTCGTCGGTCGTCCCGTCGCCGACGCGGTACGAGACGGTGCCGAGCAGCCCCGACTCGCCCGAGGGCGTCGTCCCCGACACCCGCAGCTGACTCTGGGCCACGATGTCGGCGGACAGCGACGCTCCGGTCGCCGGACGGATGATCGGATCGCTCAGCAGCAGCACGCGCCGCGTCGGGTTGGTCACCGCGGCCAGCACGTCCACCGTCGCATCCGCCTGCGGCCGGACGAAGGCGACGACCGGCGCGGTCGACAGGTTCGCGGCACCCGCGGCATCCAGGAGTGTGAGGCGCACCGTGCCGGTCGCCTCGCGTCCGCCCGCCGAGACGGTGACGGCCACGCGGTAGGCGCCCGGGGATGCCGCGGCGAAGTCGAACGTCGTCGAGCCGCCGACGACCGTCGCCGTCGCGGCGGCGTCGTCGAGCACGCGCGCCGCCGTGAGGGTGAGGTCACCCGCCGTGCCGGTCACGTGCGGCGCGACGTCCACCGACACGCGCGAGCCGGCCACGTCGACGACGGCGAACGACTGCACGACCGGCTGCGCGTCGTCGCGGATGCGGATCACGAGCTGCCGCGTCGCCGTGGCGCCGCGGACGTCGGCCACGGTCACCGTGACCGACGCGGCCTGCTCGCCCTCGACACCCGTGTCTTGGTGCTGGAAGACGACATCGCCCTCCGGCGTCGTGGCGACCTGCCCGAGCCCGGAGTCATCGGTCGCCGACAGCAGGAGCACGGGATCGCCCTCGGGATCCACCCAGTCGCCGAGGACGGGCACGCTGACGGTTCCGCCGGGGGCCACCTCCGGGCTCGGCCAGTCCTGCCGGCACGCCTCCACGCCGCACCAGACCGGGGCGGAGTTGTCCTCGTCGGAGACCGCCCGCAGCGTCACGGTCGCCGGCGGCGACAGCAGCCCGTCGGCGGTGGTCCCGTCGGTGACGGCGTAGGAGAAGGCGGCGGTCCCCGACGCTCCCGGCGCGACCCGCACCGCCAGGCGCTGGCGGTCGTCGGTGGTCGTCACCGTTCCGAAGGCCGGGTCCAGCCCCGTGACGGATGCCGGATCGACGGCGAGCACGTCGTCGTTCGGATCGTGGTCGTTCAGCAGCACCGGCAGGCTCACGAGGGCCCCGGGGCGCACCCCGAAGGCATCGTCCTGGGCCACCGGCGGACGCGGGTCGATGACCGGCGGCGGCTTCTGGTCGTTCGTCTTCGGGGCGGTCTGGACGTCGTCCTCGATGTCCCAGTTCTGACTCGACGGAAGGAGCCGCCCGTCGGGCACCGACCACACCCACCCGGATCGGGCGTCGTTGAGGACGACGCCGTCGCCGGCATCCACGAACACCGGTCGGCGCTGCGATCCGAGCCCCTGCCCGGCGTAGTCCAGCGGCACGTCCGCGCCGGTCGAGGTCCACAGCGTGCCGCCACGCGTGCCCTCGCCGAGCCACGCCGCGCTCACGACGCCCTCGCGGACGACGGGGCGCGCCGGCGTGCCGCGCGAGGTCGTGCTGTCACCGAACACCCGCTCCGCGCCGTCGCCCGACACCGGGATCCGCACGAGCCCGGACTCGTCGGCGACGTACACCGCGTCGCCGTCGGCCGAAGCACGCCCCACCGCCGTCGCTCCGGCGATCGGCACGCGTCCGCTCCCGCCGCGCGTCCAGAACCGCCCCGCGTCCGCCCCGCCCGTCTCCACGAGCACCCAGTCGTCGCCGGCGCCCGTGAGCACGGGCCGCTCCACCGTGGCCGCGACGGTGTCGGTGGCCAGGACGCTCCCGGTGGCGGCGTCGATGCGGGCCACCGTGCCGGCACTCGCGGAATAGCTGAAGACCGTGCCGCCCGATTCGGCGGCCACCGCCACCGAGGCCGCCACGTCGACCGCCGCCGCCGGTCCCGCCGACAGCCTGCCCACGAACACCGTCCCCGCGTCGGTGCGGTAGGCGACGATGTCGCCGGAGGCGTCCATGTCGGCGGTCCCCGCCGGCGCCGCCGTCGCCGAACGCAGGCCGTCCGCATCGAGATCGACCGGCGCGGCGTCGTCGATCCGCACGACCTTCGCGTCGCTGTCGGTGAACATGTAGGCGGCGTCGGCGGCGCCGACGATCCGGCTCGGGTTGCTGACGGCGCGCACGGTGTCGATCTCACCGATCGCGGTGTTCACGCGGGCATAGCGCAGGGAGTCGGCCTGCAGCACCCACGCCGTGGTCTGACGCGGCGGCGTGCGCTGGGCGTCCAGGCCCGGCCAGACCACGCTCACGCCGGCGATGAGCGCCAGCGCCGCGCCCGCGGCGGCGAGGCCCACGACCGTCCCGCGTTTCATGGGCCGATCACCGTCCACAGTGCGGCCCCGGCGGCGAGGAGCCCGCCCACCGCGACGATCGCGCCGACCACGGAGAGCACGATCACGCGCGGGGACCACAACCTGCGCGGCTCCGAGGCGCTGAGCCCGGTCGCGTCGTCCTCGGCGCTGGGGGTGCGGCGCGCGACGGCATCCGTCGGAACGCGGCGCCGGCCCTCTGCCACGCGGCTGCGGGCCGGGCCGCGCGCGGACACGTCGGTGAAGTCGACGGCGTCGGATGCCGGCATCCACTCCTGGGTCGGCACCTCCAGCGGCGTCGGCGCGAGTCCGACCGACCGCTGCACGTCGCGGATGGCTTCACCGAACGCGCTCGCCGACGCGTAGCGACGGTCGGGATCGCGGGTCATGGCCGTCGCGAGCACCTGCTGCAGCGCGTCGGGGACGTCGGGGCGCGGGATCGGGACGAAGGTCGCGCGAGCGATGCGGCGCCGCATGAGCTCGCGGGTGTTCTGCTCCTTCTCGCGACGCTCGAACGGGCTGTGCCCGGCGAGCAGGGAGTACACGGTCGCGCCGAGGCTCCACACCTCGCTCGCGATCGTGCCGCCGCTGTGCTCGGCGACGACCTCGGGCGCGCTCCACGGGATCGACATCGCGAGCACGTCGGAGGCCGCGCTGCGCTGCAGCGACGACGAGATGCCGAAGTCGGCCAGGACCGCCGACCCGAAGCTCGTGACGAGGATGTTGCTCGGCTTGATGTCGCGGTGGATGAGCCCCGCCCGGTGCGCGGACTCCAGCGCTCCCGCCAGGCGCACGGCGACCGCCATCACCTCGTCGACCGGCATCCGCTCGATGCGGTAGCGCTGGGCGAGCGAGCCGGGGCAGTACTCCATGACGATGTACGGGCGCCCGTCGGCCGAGATGCCCGCCTGGTAGACGGTCACGATGGCGGGATGCGCGGACAGATGCGCGAGCACGTCGGCCTCGGCGTTGAACATGCGCAGCAGATCGGGATCGCGCTCCCCCGCCGGCAGCACCTTCACCGCGACGGCGCGCCGGGGCATGTCCTGCTGATACAGGAAGACGTCGGCGAAACCGCCGGACCCCAGTGGACGCACATAGTCCAGCCCCGGCAGCTGCGGCGGCGCAGACGGGAGCCTGCGCGTCATGGCACCCCTCAGTCATCTCACGGACCCGGTCCCCGACGACGTCGACGACCCGGCCATGCTAACAAAACCCCCGGATAGCCCCTCCGCCGAGCCGCCACGTCCCGGCCGAGCCGCCACGCTCCGGACGGGCCGCGCGGTGGCGGTTCGGCGAACGGATAGCGGGTCGCGGGGGCGGGGGGAGCTACAGGTCGGGCAGGCCGGGGTCGGCGTGCGGGTCGAACGGGGCATCCAGCGAACGCGTGAGCTCCTCCAGCATCGCCGTGATCTGCGGCTCGACGTATTCGGCGATCGCGGCCTGGATGCGCAGCCGGTGGTGCAGCAGCACGGCGCACACCTCGCGACCGACCATGTTCGCGTAGTCGTCGGCGAGACCCACCTCCTGGCGCAGGGCGGCCTTCGCCTCGTCGCTCAGGGGCGGAAGGGCGGGGATGTCGGCGTCCGCCTCCTCGGCGAGACCGCCGATGGTGAACAGGAAGGGCGCCCCGGGAACGGGATCGGGATCCATCGGCAGGCCCTCGAACTCGGGGTCCAGGCCCTCCGCGGGACGGTAGCTGCGGGCGCGGTTGCGCGCCGCCTGCTGGTCGAGCTCGGCCTGCAGCATCGGGAGGTTGCGGGACGTGTAGTCCGCGACCGCGTGGTCGACGATGGTCTTGATGCGGGTCGACAGCCCATGCTGCACACCGTGCGGGACGTCGGAGCCGAGACCCGCCGCCGACAGCACCGGCGAGCCGAAACAGCGCCGGCACGGCGCGACGCGGCCCCGATGCGTGGAGGGCTCCCAGCGCGGCAGCCAGCGCAGCCACGCGTCCACCGCCTGGCTGACCTGGGTCTCGATCGACCGCTCCACGGGTCCATTGTCGCGGTTCCGGGCCGTTCCCGGCGGATTTGCGTCGCGGCATCCGCCGCAGGCGCTGTCGAATCCTGCTCGGAGGACGCCGCGAGGGTGTGCGCGGCGTCGCCGGCCGCGCAGGGCTCAGTCCTCGTCGCGCTCCCACGGCCAGCGCGGACGATCGGCACCGGTGCGCACGAGGGCGACGGCGACCCAGCCCGCCACGAGGGCGGCGGATGCCAGGACCACGGCGAACCACGAGGTCGCGAACCCGCCGATCGCAGCCGCGGTGCGCGCGGCATCCGTACCCCCGAGCACCGCCCCGACCAGCACGCCGAGAAGATAGGCGAGGAACGTCGCGACGACGACCGTGAGGACGGCGACGTACCGCGGTCGGGCCGGCCGGACGGCGAGCCACGTCGTCGACGCGAACGCCGCGAGCGCCAGCACCGCACCGCCCACGCCGGGCAGCTGCCCGAGCCCTGTCACCGGGAGCACCTCGGCGCCGCTGAACAGGCTCAGCATGCCGAACCCGGCGATCAGCAGCGCGAAGAAGCCCACGACGGCGAACGCCGTCGCGATCGGGGGCGCGACGCCGCCGCCGTCTCCGGCGCGGGGATCGCGCGACCCCGACATCAGCTCTGGTGCAGTCGCGGGCCCGCCTCGAGCGTGCGCTCGTACTCGCGCTGCGCCTCGTCGTTCAGCTCCGTCACGCGCTTGCCGCGCGCGGCGACCCAGGCGCCGAACCAGATCGTGAGCTCGCGGCCGAGCACGAAGGCGACGATCGCGAGCGGCGCCAGCAGCTGGCCCTGGACGAGATCCGCACCCTGTCGCGCCGTCAGCGTCCAGAACGGGGCCTGGAACAGCTGCCCCAGCAGGTGGCCGGCGTACGCCACGACGCCCACGAGCAGACCGAAGACCACCCAGTGACCCCAGCGGCCGCGGTTGATGATCGCGCCCAGCAGCCAGAACCCGAGGAAGAAGACGACCACCGGCACCCACAGCCACCACGACTGAACGGCCGCGAGCGCCGCCGTGCCGATGTTGGCTCCCGTGACGTCACCCGTGATGGCCTTCAGTCCGAGGGCCGCGCCGAGGTACAGCACCCCGAAGGAGACGGCGGCGAGCAGGCCGATCGCACCGGCCGCACCGCGGTTGCCGCGCAGACGCGGCGGCTCGGGGGCCTGGACGAAGATCGGCTGCGGCGCCGGCGCCACGACGGGAGCGACGGGCTCGGCGACGACGACGGTCTCCGCCGCGGCGCCGGAGTACGCACCGGGCACATAGGCCTCATCGACCGGGTCGTCGGCGTACGAGGAGCCGTAGACCGGGGCGGCGGGCGCCGTCTCGGCCGCGGCGACGGTCTCGGGGGCGTCGCGGGGAGCGTCCGCGACCGGGGCGGCAGGCGCGGCGGGAACCTCGGCGTCCGCGGGCTCAGCCGACACGACGGGCTCGTCGACCGCGGCCTCCCGAGAGGCGGCCTCCGCGTCGGCGAGGCCGGCATGGGCGCTCGCGACGGCGTCGTCCACCGACGTGGTCTCGACCGGGGTCGGCTCCTCGATCGGTTCGCCGTACTTGGGGTCGCTCATGGCGTGTGCTCCTCACGCGGGACGTGTGCCGCCGCACAGCGAGCGTAACCCGCACCCCGCGCGCCGGAGCGGAGCCATGCCGACGTGTCTCGACCCCCGGCGCCTGTGGGCCGCCTATCGTGAGCGCATGACCGTTCGCCCTCGCCTCGCCGCCCTCGGCCTCACGCTGCTCGCGGTCACGGGTCTCAGCGCCTGCGCCGGCGTGCCGGACGGCGGCGCCACGACCTCGGGCGCGACGGCCAGCGCGGCCCCCGCGACCCCCTCTCCCGCGCTGACCCTCGCCGCGTTCCCCATGGGCGCCTCGACGTCCACGACCGCGCTGCCCGCCGACCTCCCGCAGGGATGCCGCGACATCCTCACGGCGACGGTGCTGAAGGAGCTCGAGGGAGTACCGCTGAACGCGGACGGGATGGGCGGCGGCATCCGCTCCGACAGCACCCGGGTGTGCGTCTGGGGTGAGCCCGGGGCGGTCGCCACGCGGCTCGTGACCCTCATCGGCTACTCCCCCGATCGTGAGGCGCGCGACGCCCTCTACGCCCTCGGCAACGACGGCTACACGTGCTACGAGCCGCACGGCGGCATCCGTTGCGAGAAGACCTGGCAGTCGCCGACGCTCGCCGTGGAGGAGGGACGCACCCTGTTCTACCGCGACGGCGTCATCGTCGACACGCAGTACTCCAACCTCGCTCCCGCCGGCTACACCGACGCGGTCATCGACGCGCTGTGGCCGCCGGCGGGATCTCCGCCGCGGACGAGCGCCCCGACGCCCAGCCCGACGCCGACGCGGTAGCCGTCATCCCTCCCACGCGCTGAGGGCGCCCCACCGATCGTCCCGGTGACGGTTTCGTCGCGCCTCCCGCATCAGCACGGTGGCCGCCCGGTCGCGGGGGTTGTGGGCGACCCACGTGTCCACGGCGCCCTGGACCCAGTCCGTCGCCCCCAGTGCGGGGAAGTACAGCAGGTGTTTCAGGAGCGACCGGGCCTCGGGGCGAGTCCCGTGCACCCGCAACCACGACCGCACGGGGTCGAGCACCCAGGCGGCGCGCCGGTAGTCGGCGTCGTAGAGCAGGGCTCCGAGGAGCTCTCGAGCACCGGCATCCATCGTGTGGTCCTGAAGCCACCTGCGCACGGCGTCTTCGACCCACGGCGCGGTGCGCAGCGCCTCCCGTTGGCAGGCACGAGCGAGCAGCGGGCGCGCATCGGCGGACGCACCGTGGTGGTCGAGCCACCGTCGGATGGCGTCGTGGACCCAGGGCACGACATGAAGGTCGTCGTTCTCGAGCAGACGAAGCAGGATGCCGCGGGCGCCCTTCTCCGTTCCGTGGGCCTCAAGCCACCGGCGGGCATCGGAATGCACCCAGTCGGCGGACGCGAAGTCATCCTGCTCGATCACTCGCGCCAGGACGTCGAGCGTGTCGGCGTCGTCGCCGTGCGCGTCGATCCAGGTGCGCAGCGCGGTCTGCACCCACTGCCTCTCGCGCAGGTCGGGCTGCTCGATGAGGCGGGTGATGATCACGCGCGCCTCCGCGGAATCGCCGTAGGCGTCGAGCCAGCGGGACACGGCCGCCTGTGCCCACGGCTGCGTGCGGAGCTGGTTCTGCGCGATGACATTGCCCAGGATGCTGCGGGCTTCTCTCGACGTGCCCCAGACCTCCAACCACGACTCGACCGCGACGCGTACCCACTCTTCGGTGCAGAGCAGACTCTGACCGACCAGTCTCGAGAGAACGCCGCGAGCCTCCGGTGTGCGCCCGTGGAGCGCCAGCCAGGAGGAGACCCACCCTTGAAGTTCATCCGCGGGATACAACGGCGCGTGACCGACGATCTCGGCCAGGACCGTACGCGCATCGACGTCGTCGCCGTTGACCTCGAGCCACCGGGCGGTGCTCTGGCGCACGGTGGGCATCCCAGCCGCCGCGGGGGACTGGACGAGCGTCACGAGGACGCGACGCGCCTGCGGCGCCGCCTCGTTCGCGCTGAGCCACGGGACGATCACAGAGCTGACCCACTCGCTGTCCTGCCGCGTCGCGGTGCCGGCGATCCTGGCGATGAGCATGAGGGCCGACGGCCGGGTGCCGTAGAGAGCGAGCCATTCCTCAACAGCCGACCGAACCCACTCGAGTCGACTGAACTCGACGTTGCCGATGAGCGACGCGAGCACATTCTGCGCCGTCTCTTCGGAGCCGTGGAGCCGGCACCACTCGCGCCAGCAGTCGCCGACCAGCGCGGCGGTGTCCTCCGTCCTCAAGCGAGGATCGAGAAGGAGGCGCAGGACGGCCGCAAGCTCGCCGTCGTTCGTCTGGAGGACGGCGGCCCGCAGGACCGGAAAGGCCGCCTCCGCCCAGCCCCGCAGATAGAGGGAGCGCTCTTGCGGGGTCGCACGCCCGGAGGTGGCGGCATCCGTCGCGTAGCGCTGGAGGTGCAGGAGCAGGCTCGCCGCGGAGGGGAGGTGAGCGGCCACCGAGGTGAACACCACGCCCGCGTACTCGCGGCGCCCGTTCTGGATGTCGCTCTCGACGACCTCCGACATCAGGTGATCCACCACGGTGTCGTGGATCGAGGCCACTTGGCCGTCGGCGACGGCGACCCACCCCGCCGTCACCAGATGATCCAGCGTGCGTCGGGCGAAGAGATCCGGATCGTGCTCGCCCACGGCCTCGCAGACCCCGCTCGCGCCGCGCAGCGCGACATCCGTCGAGGCGGGGGTGGCGGCGACGAGGGCCACCGCGACGCAGAGAGCGGGCGGCAACTCTCTGCGCTCCGCCAGTCGCGCGGTCCGTGTGCCCGCGTAGCCGTCGTCGGCGAACCTCCGGCGCAGCCAGTCACCGAGATCACCGCTGCGAATCGCGGACGTCTCGCTGGCGCGCAGCGGAGCGTCCCGCGCGAGGGCCTCGAGCTGGCGGGCGATGAGGGTCGCGATCATGGGACGCGACCCGACGAGCCGTCGGAACTCTTCGTCCCCCAGCTGAACGGCCGCGGTGGGGGCGACGGACAACGCGATGGCGTGGGAGACACGTTGCTGATGCTGCTCGCTGTTGTCGATGGCCACGATCTCGAAGGGGCCGAGGTCGGGCGATGTCGCGAGCCAGCCGGGGCGCGCCGCGGCGAGGAACGACACCTGGATGCCGTGATCGCGCGCCTCGGGCAGGAGCTGGTCGCGTAGCTCGTGCAGCGCGAACCCGTCGAGCTCATTGGGATAGTCGATCAGGACGAGTACGGGCGCGGTGCTGGCCAGGACCACGGCCTCGAGGTCGCTGACGGTGCTCGACGGCGTGTGCAGGAGATGGATGACATGCCAGCCGGTGCGATGCGCCCGAGCGGCGATCTCGAGGAGCAACCGGGTCTTTCCCGCGCCCCCCACTCCTTTGAGGAGCAGGGCGCAGCCGTCGTCCGAGGAGAGTCGACGCCAGATGTTCTCGCGGTGCGCCGGATGATCCGGTGCGGGGTCGATGTACTCGTGGGCGCCGGCGACCTGGCCGCCGCTGCGACGCTGCAGCAGTGCGGTGTATCGACCGTGACTGGCGAACGCGCGAGACGTGGAGGCGAGCAGGTGCGCGGTCAGCAGCTCCTGAATGACACCGAGCGACGATTGCATCGCCGCCGCGTCGGCGAGCAGCTGACGTTCGGTCCACGAGGCGAAACGGATCGCACTCGCGCGCAGACTCTCACGAAGCGCCGCGCCGATCACACTCGCGTCGGCCGCATCGCGGACCCCGAGCGCGCGCAGCGTGTCGTCGTCGAGATACTCATCGAGGGGCGATGCCGCGCCGGCGCCGAGCCACGCCAGGAAAGAGGGGTGCTTCGCGACTTTCGTCGTGAGCACCGCGGAGGAGGTCCCCGCCGACCGCTCCACGTCCGCGACGACGGCACGGCGGAAAGCGCGATCGGCGAGGGCCTCACGGATCGAGGTCGCGGCCTCGCCGGTGGCCGCCCCCCACCCGAGATTCAATGCCTCGGCGAGATCGAACACCAATCCCATCCGAGATCCTCGCCCTTTATCGCGCTGACATTTCCGCTCAGCATAGCGACGCCGAGGCGGACGCCGAGCCGGACGCCGAGCCCGACGCCGACGCGGTGGCCGTCATCCCCAGACGCGCTTGGCGGTGCGGGTCACGTAGTCCGACGGATGCCACGCGTTCTCGCTCGTGGACAGCCACAGCCCGCCGCCGGCCTCGATCGTCTCGGTGAGGTCGCCGTCGGTCCGGCTGCAGCGGGTGCGCTCCTTCTCCGTCGTGCAGGAGAACCCCGCGGCGGGGAGCGCGGCGGCGGCGAGAGGTCCGGCATCCGTCGGCACCGTCGCGAGCGTCGTGGAGACGCTGCCGGCGTCGGCGTGCCAGAAGCAGGTGAACGTGACCTGCGGCTGCAGCGCCGTGACGAGCTGGCCGGCCGTCGTGGTCGGCGCGTCGGTCGAGGGGGTGAGCACCGCGCCCCGGGTGAAGCGCAGCGCGGCCCAGAGGGCCTCGTCGTACAGTCCGGCGCAGTCGGTGGGGACGCCCGCTGCTTCGTCGTCGGCGGCCGCGACCGGTTTCGAGGTGGCCGGCCCTTGGACGGCGCCGCCGACCCACGAGACGGATGCCGGGATCATCGGGATCGCGAGGTACGCCAAGGCGCCCACGGTCGCCGCGCATCCGATGCCGACGACCCACGCGAAGAGGGCGTTCCTGCCGCCGATCCGGGCCATGTCCTCAGGCTAGCCCGCCGCGCGGGGGTCACCCCCCGCGCCGTGCGCGAGCCGCCAACATCCGTGCGAGCCGCCATCACCCGGACGTACCGGGGGATGGCGGCTCGGCTGGGGCGTGGCGGCTCGCGGGAACGGCGAAGGGCCCCAGGAACGCGTCCTGGGGCCCTTCGCTCGCGATCAGTTGTAGGTGCCGGGCGTGAAGTCGTCCGTCGAGAAGCTGTCGAAGTCGACATAGCTCAGGTCGGCGTCGCTGTACGCGCCGTCCGAGGCGAAGATGCGGTTGGGGTACCGCTCGCTCTTGGCCTCCTCCGTCGCCTCGACCACGACGTTGCGGTACTTCGCAAGGCCGGTGCCGGCGGGGATGAGCTTTCCGATGATGACGTTCTCCTTGAGGCCGACGAGCGGGTCGCTCTTGCCCTCCATGGCCGCCTGCGTCAGGACGCGGGTGGTCTCCTGGAACGATGCCGCCGACAGCCACGACTCCGTCGCGAGCGACGCCTTCGTGATACCCATCAGCTCCGGACGGCCCGACGCGGGGCGCTTGCCCTCGGCCACGGCCTCGCGGTTGATCTGCTGGTAGCGCTTGAAGTCGACCAGCTCACCCGGAAGCAGCGTCGTGTCGCCGTGGTCGACCACGGTGACCTTCCGCAGCATCTGGCGCACGATGACCTCGATGTGCTTGTCGTGGATCGGCACACCCTGCGAGCGGTACACGCCCTGCACGCCGCCGACGAGGTACTTCTGCACCTCGCGGGCACCCTGCACGCGCATGACCTCCTTGGGGTCGAGCGTTCCGACGAGGATCGGCTGACCGACCGTGACGCGCTGGCCCTCCTCGACGAGAAGCGTCGCGCGCTTCAGGACGGGGTAGACGTGCGGCTCGTCGCCGTTATCGGGCGTCAGGATGACCTTCTTGGCCTTGTCGGTCTCATCGATCTTGATGACACCGTCGGCCTCGGCGATCGGGGACGCGCCCTTGGGGGTACGCGCCTCGAACAGCTCCTGCACACGGGGCAGACCCTGCGTGATGTCGTCGGCCGACGCGGAACCACCGGTGTGGAAGGTACGCATCGTCAGCTGCGTGCCGGGCTCACCGATCGACTGCGCCGCGATGATGCCCACGGCCTCACCGATGTCGACGAGCTTGCCGGTCGCGAGCGAACGGCCGTAGCACTTCGCGCAGACACCGACGGCCGAGTCGCACGTGAGCACCGAGCGGACCTTGATGGTCTCGACGCCGGCGGCCACGAGCTTGTCGATGAGCACGTCGCCCACGTCGTCCCCGGCCTCCGCGACGATCTCGCCCGAGGGCGCGACCACGTCGGCGGCGAGGGTACGGGCGAACACCGAGTTCTCGACGTTCGCGTCGCGCACCAGCGTGCCGTCGGCACCCGGAGCGGCGATCGTGAACTCGAGGCCCTTGGAGGTGCCGCAGTCGTCCTCACGGATGATGACGTCCTGCGAGACGTCCACGAGACGACGCGTCAGGTAGCCCGAGTCGGCCGTACGGAGGGCCGTGTCGGCCAGACCCTTACGGGCACCGTGCGTCGCGGTGAAGTACTCCGCGACCGACAGCCCCTCGCGGTACGAGGAGATGATCGGGCGGGGCATGATCTCACCCTTGGTGTTGTTGACCAGGCCTCGGATACCCGCGATGTTACGGATCTGCAGCCAGTTACCACGGGCGCCCGAGCTCACCATGCGGTTGATGGTGTTGTCGGCCGGGAAGTTGGCCTTCATGGCCGCCTGCACCTCGTCGGTCGCCTCGGTCCAGATCTTGATCTGCTCCTGACGACGCTCGGCGTCGGTCACGAGACCCTTCTCGAACTGGCCCTGGACCTTCTGCGCCTGCTTCTCGTACTTGGCGATGATCTCGCCCTTGTTCGGCGGGGTCAGGATGTCGCTGAGCGCGACCGTGACACCCGAGCGCGTGGCCCAGTAGAAGCCGGCGTCCTTGATGCGGTCCAGGGATGCCGCGACCTCGACCTTGGGGTACTCCTCGGCCAGCTTGTTGACGATCTGCGACAGCTTGCCCTTGTCGGCCTGCTCGCGCACGAACGGGTAGCCCTTGGGGAGCGTGTCGTTGAAGATCGCCTGACCGAGCGAGGCGTCCACGAGACCGTGGCGCTCGTAGCCCTCGGGGGCTTCGCCCTCGAGGAAGGTCAGACCGGGGATGCGGATGCGCACCTTGGCCTGCAGGTCGAGGGTGCCCTCGTCCTTCGCCAGGATCGCCTCGCCGACCGAGCCGAACACGCGACCCTCGCCCGCGGCGCCCTCCTTGACCGTGGTCAGGTGGTGGAGGCCGATGATCATGTCCTGCGAAGGCAGGGTGACCGGACGGCCGTCCGACGGCTTGAGGATGTTGTTCGACGCGAGCATCAGCACGCGGGCCTCGGCCTGGGCCTCGACCGACAGCGGCAGGTGCACGGCCATCTGGTCGCCGTCGAAGTCCGCGTTGAAGGCGGCGCAGACGAGCGGGTGCAGCTGGATGGCCTTACCCTCGACGAGCTGAGGCTCGAAGGCCTGGATGCCGAGACGGTGCAGCGTGGGCGCACGGTTGAGCAGCACGGGACGCTCGCGGATGATCTCCTCGAGCACGTCCCAGACCTCGGGACGCGTGCGCTCGACGGCACGCTTGGCCGCCTTGATGTTCTGCGAGTGACCGAGGTCGATCAGGCGCTTGATCACGAACGGCTTGAACAGCTCCAGCGCCATCTGCTTGGGCAGGCCGCACTGGTGGAGCTTGAGCTGCGGGCCGACGATGATGACCGAACGGCCCGAGTAGTCCACGCGCTTGCCGAGCAGGTTCTGACGGAAGCGGCCCTGCTTGCCCTTGAGCATGTCGGACAGCGACTTCAGCGCACGGTTGCCGGTGCCGGTGACGGGGCGACCGCGGCGGCCGTTGTCGAACAGCGCGTCGACGGCCTCCTGCAGCATCCGCTTCTCGTTGTTGACGATGATCTCGGGGGCACCGAGGTCGATCAGGCGACGGAGACGGTTGTTGCGGTTGATCACGCGGCGGTACAGGTCGTTCAGGTCGCTGGTGGCGAAGCGCCCACCGTCGAGCTGGACCATCGGACGCAGCTCCGGCGGGATCACCGGGACGACGTCGAGCACCATGGAGGCCGGGCTCATGCCGGTCTGCAGGAACGAGTTGACGACCTTGAGGCGCTTGATCGCGCGGATCTTGCGCTGGCCCTTGCCCTCGGAGATCTGCAGGTGCAGCGACTCGGCCTCGGCGGCCAGGTCGAACGCCTGGAGGCGACGCTGGATCGACTCCGCGCCCATGTAGGCCTCGAAGTACTGGCCGAAGCGGTCCTGCAGCTCGTGGAAGACGTCGTCCTCCTGCTTGAGCTGGCCGACCTCGAGGCCGCGGAACTCGTCCCACATGCGCTCGAGCTTGGCGACCTGGTCGTCCGCGTTCTTGCGGATGGAGGCCATCTCCTTCTCGGCGGCGTCCTTGACCTTCTTCTTCTGGTCGGCCTTGGCGCCCTCGGCCTCGAGTGCCGCGAGCTCCTCCTCCAGCTTGGCCAGACGCGTCGCCACACGGGCGTCGCGGCGGTCGCCGAGGTTCTTGATCTCGAGGCGGAGGTTCGCCTCGTGCGTGGGCATGTCGCGGTGGCGGGCGTCCTCGTCGACCGAGATCACCATGTACGCGGCGAAGTAGATGACCTTCTCGAGGTCCTTCGGCGCCATGTCCAGCAGGTATCCGAGGCGCGAGGGCACGCCCTTGAAGTACCAGATGTGGGTGACGGGGGCGGCGAGCTCGATGTGGCCCATGCGCTCACGGCGGACCGAGCTCTTGGTGACCTCGACGCCGCAGCGCTCGCAGACGATGCCCTTGAAGCGGACGCGCTTGTACTTGCCGCAGGCGCACTCCCAGTCGCGGGAAGGTCCGAAGATCTGCTCGCCGAACAGACCGTCCTTCTCGGGCTTCAGGGTGCGGTAGTTGATGGTCTCGGGCTTCTTGACCTCGCCGTACGACCAACGACGGATGTCGTCAGCGGTGGCCAGGCCGATGCGAAGCTGATCGAAAGTGGTGGACTCGAGCACTGGTTCTCCTGTGTCTCAGAAAGTTTCGTAACGGCCGGGTCAGATCTCGTCGATGGACGAGGACTCGAAACGGCTGGAGATGTTGATGCCGAGCTCCTCCGCGGCGCGGAAGGCCTCGTCATCCGTGTCACGGAGGTTCACCGCGGTGCCGTCGGCCGAGAGGACCTCGACGTTCAGGCAGAGCGACTGCATCTCCTTCATGAGCACCTTGAACGACTCGGGGATGCCGGGCTCCTGGATGTTCTCGCCCTTGACGATGGCCTCGTAGACCTTCACGCGGCCGACGATGTCGTCGGACTTGATCGTCAGGAGCTCCTGGAGCGCGTACGCGGCGCCGTAGGCCTCGAGGGCCCACACCTCCATCTCACCGAAGCGCTGACCGCCGAACTGCGCCTTACCACCGAGCGGCTGCTGGGTGATCATCGAGTAGGGGCCGGTCGAACGCGCGTGGATCTTGTCGTCCACGAGGTGGTGCAGCTTGAGGATGTACATGTAGCCGACCGAGATGGGCGCCGGGAACGGCTCGCCGGAGCGGCCGTCGAACAGCGTCGTCTTGCCCGAGCTGTCGATGAGACGCTCGCCGTCGCGGTTGGGCAGCGTCGAGTCGAGCAGACCCGCGATCTCCGCCTCGTGCGCGCCGTCGAACACCGGGGTCGCGACCTTCGTGCCGGGAGCGGCCTCGCGGGCCTCCTCGGGCAGGTGCACGGCCCACTCCGGGGTGCCCTCGACCTTCCAGCCTTGCTTGGCGATCCACCCGAGGTGGGTCTCCAGCACCTGGCCGAAGTTCATTCGACCCGGGATGCCGAGCGGGTTGAGCACGACGTCGACCGGCGTGCCGTCCGCGAGGAACGGCATGTCCTCGACGGGGAGGATCTTCGCGATGACGCCCTTGTTGCCGTGACGGCCGGCGAGCTTGTCACCCTCGGTGATCTTGCGCTTCTGGGCGATGTAGACCACGACGCGACGGTTGACGCCCGAGCCCAGCTCGTCGTCGCCGTCCTCGGCGTTGAACTCCTTGACGGCGATGATCGTGCCCTGCTCGCCGTGGGGCACCTTCAGCGAGGTGTCACGGACTTCGCGGCTCTTCTCGTTGAAGATCGCGCGCAGCAGGCGCTCCTCGGCGCTCAGCTCGGTCTCACCCTTGGGCGTGACCTTGCCGACGAGGATGTCGCCGGGACGCACCTCGGCGCCGATGCGGACGATGCCGCGCTCGTCGAGGTCCTTCAGCAGGTCGGGGCTGACGTTGGGGAGGTCACGGGTGATCTCCTCCTTGCCGAGCTTGGTGTCGCGAGCATCCACCTCGTACTCCTCGATGTGGATCGAGGAGAGGGTGTCGTTCTTGACGAGGTCCTGGCTGAGGATGATGGCGTCCTCGAAGTTGTGACCCTCCCACGTCATGAACGCGACGAGCAGGTTCTTCCCGATCGCCAGCTCGCCGTTCTCGGTGGCGGGGCCGTCGGCGATGACCTCGCCGACCTCGACCCGGTCGCCCGCCGAGACGATGACGCGCTGGTTGTAGGAGTTGCCCTGGTTGGAGCGGTCGAACTTGCGCAGGAAGTAGTCCTTCGTGCCGCCCTCGTCGAGCTGCACGGTGACGACGTCGGCGGAGACCTCCATCACGACACCGGCCTTGTCGGCGGTGATGACGTCACCGGCGTCGATCGCGGCGTAGCCCTCCATACCGGTTCCGACGAACGGCGAGTCGCTGCGCAGCAGCGGCACGGCCTGACGCTGCATGTTCGCACCCATGAGGGCGCGGTTGGCGTCGTCGTGCTCGAGGAACGGGATGAGCGAGGTGCCGACCGACACCATCTGGCGCGGCGAGACGTCCATATAGCCGATCTCGTCGGCGTGGAACAGGTCGACCTCGCCGCCCTTGCCGCGGCGGGCGAGGACGCGCTCGGTGGCGAACGAGCCGTCGGCGGCGAGCTCGGCGCCCGCCTGCGCGACGATGTAGTCGTTCTCCTCTGATGCCGTGAGGTAGTCGATCTGGTCGGTGACCTTGCCCTCGACCACGCGGCGGTACGGCGTCTCGATGAAGCCGAACGCGTTGATGCGGGCGAACGAGGCCAGCGAGCCGATCAGACCGATGTTCGGGCCTTCCGGGGTCTCGATCGGGCACATGCGGCCGTAGTGCGACGGGTGGACGTCGCGGACCTCGACGCCGGCGCGCTCACGCGACAGACCGCCGGGGCCCAGGGCCGACAGGCGGCGCTTGTGGGTCAGACCCGCGAGCGGGTTGTTCTGGTCCATGAACTGCGACAGCTGCGAGGTTCCGAAGAACTCCTTGATCGCGGCGACGACCGGGCGCACGTTGATCAGGGTCTGCGGCGTGATGGCCTCGATGTCCTGCGTGGTCATGCGCTCGCGGACGACGCGCTCCATGCGGGACAGACCCGTGCGGACCTGGTTCTGGATGAGCTCGCCGACGGCGCGGATGCGACGGTTGCCGAAGTTGTCGATGTCGTCGACGTCGAGACGGATCTCCGCGGTCTGACCGCCCCGGACACCCGGGATCGTCGTGTCGCCGTTGTGGAGGGCGACGAGGTACTTGATCGTCGCGACGATGTCGTCGACGGTGAGCACCGAGTCGCTCAGCGGCTTGTCGAGGCCGAGCTTCTGGTTGATCTTGTAGCGACCCACCTTGGCCAGGTCGTAGCGCTTCGGGTTGAAGTAGAAGTTGTCCAGCAGCGCGCGGGCGGCCTCGGCGGCGACCTGCTCGCCCGGACGGAGCTTGCGGTAGATGTCGCGGAGCGCGTCCTCCTTGGTGAGGATCGTGTCCTTGCTCAGCGTGTCGGCGATCGACTCGTAGCCGGCGAACTCGGCGAGGATGTCCTCGCTCGACAGGCCGAGGGCCTTGAGGAAGACGGTGACGGACTGCTTGCGCTTGCGGTCGATGCGCACGCCCACCTGGTCGCGCTTGTCGATCTCGAACTCGAGCCATGCGCCACGGCTGGGGATGACGCGCGCCGAGACGATGTCCTTGTCGCTGGTCTTGTCGGGGGTCTTGTCGAAGTAGACGCCCGGGCTGCGGACCAGCTGGGAGACGACGACACGCTCGGTGCCGTTGATGATGAACGTGCCCTTGCCGGTCTGCAGGGGGAAGTCGCCCATGAAGACCGTCTGGGTCTTGATCTCACCGGTGAGGTGGTTCATGAACTCGGCCTCGACGTACAGCGGCGCGGCGTACGTCTTGCCGCGCTCCTTGCACTCCTCGATCGAGTACTTCTCCGGCTCCAGGTACGGGTTCGTGAAGCTCAGCTGCATCGTCTCGCCGAGGTCCTCGATCGGCGAGATCTCCTCGAAGATCTCCTCGAGGCCGCTGGTCTCGGGCACGTCGGTGCGACCGGTCTCCTTCGCCTCTGCGACGCGAGCCTTCCAGGCGTCGTTGCCGACGAGCCAGTCGAAGGACTCCGTCTGCAGCGCGAGAAGGTCGGGGACCGTCAGCGTGTCGGAGATCTTGGCGAACGACAGGCGCGATGCGCCGCGGCCGTTCTTGGGGGTGGTGGTGGAATTGGTTGCGTTGCGCGCAGCAGCCAAGGGGATTACCTCCATGAGCCCGGGCAGGGGCTGGTTTCCTTGTCGTCAGGTGGAGTGCTCCGTTCCACTCCTGCGCAACACACCCCGACATGTCGGGGGCGCACAGGCACAAGCCGACCACCATATGAGGGCATGGGGGAAGGGAGCGCAACTACCCACTATAGTCCGGGCGACGCGCCATGTCCAGTCGATTCTTGACGCGTGCCGGATGCTGCGGTATAAACGCGCGACGCGGCGTCCGCCCGGCACCGTGCGGAGCCGCTCAGGGGACCGTCCGTGCGTGGCGGAAGCGGATGCGGGTGCCCGGTCGCGCCTGGCCGAGCGCGTCGCGGTCGGCGTCCGTGACGACCGCGACGACGGGATAGCCGCCCGTCACCGGACCGTCGGGCCCGAGGATGACGGGGCGCCCGTCCGGGGGCACCTGGATCGCCCCCGGGAGCATCCCCTCGCTCGGAATCTCGGCGGTGTCGGTGCGCTCGAGCCCCGGTCCGTCCAGACGGATGCCGACGCGGTCGGCCTGTGCGGACACGGTCCACACGGCGTCGAAGAGCGGCGCGAGCGTGCGGACCAGGTGTGCGCGCGGGCCGGGGGCGAGCGCGACCTCGAGGTCGGCGCCGGGCGGGCTCCACGGCCGCAGGTCGTCGGCGGGGAGGGGCCCCGCCACGGCGTCGCCGACGACGAGCGCCGTGTCCGCCGACAGCGGCGACGGCCCGAGACCGGCGAGGGTGTCGGTCGCGCGCGAGCCCCACAGCCGCGCGGCCTCGACGCCGCCGCGCAGGGCGAGGTAGCCGCGCGCGCCGTGATCGAACCAGTCGATGCGCAGCTCCGCACCCGGCGGCCAGCGATGGGCCGCATACGGGTCGACCGGGCGACCGTCCAGGAGGACCGGACCCCACGCCCCGGCGACCGCGAACCAGACGTCGTCGGATGCCGAGGCCTCGCGTACGGCGCGGAACCCGCCCATCGTGATCTCGATGCCGGCGGCGTTCTCGTCGGTGCCGACGAGCCGGTTCGCCGTCCGCAGTGCCGCCCGATCGGCGGCTCCGGAGACCGCGACGCCCGCCGCGAGCGCGCCCGGCCGCCCCTGGTCCTGCACGGTGGCGAGCAGCCCCGGCGCGAGGACGCGGATCGCGGCCGCATCCGCATCCGCTCGTCCGCCCGCGGGCGCTGCCGCGCGCCCATGAGAAACCATCGGCGCACCGAGACCACGCTCGGCATGCGATGTCTCGGTGCGCAATCGCGGTCTCGCGGACACGGCGGGCGTCGCGGAGGCGGCGGAGAGGGGCACGAAGCGGACGAGGTCGCCGGGCTGGAGGAGCGCGGGGGTCGCGGCATCCGGATCGAACAGCGGCGCCGAGGTCGTGCCGATCAGCTGCCACCCGCCGGGCGTCGCGCGGGGGTACGCGCCCGAGAACGCGCCGGCGAGGCCGACCGCGCCGGCCGGAACGCGGGGGCGCGGACGTGCACGTCGCGGCACGTCGAACCGCCAGTCGGGGCTCACGAGATAGCCGAAACCGGGCGCGAAGCCCGTGAAGGCGACCGTCCAGCGCGCAGCGGCGTGCCGGCGCACCAGCTCGGCGGGCCGGATCTCGAGCAGGGATGCCGCCTCCGCGAGGTCGTCGCCGTCGTAGACCACCGGGATCTCGACCGTGCGGGGCGTGCGCGCCGGCGCGGGCGTCCCGTCGGCGACGGCCGCGGCGATCCACGCTCGCGCCGCCGTCAGCGGCAGCACGGCGGGATCGACGACCACCAGCACCGTCCGCGCGGCCGGGACGAGGTCGACGACCCCGTCGATGCGCCCGGACGACAGCCGCGCGTGGAGGGCGAGCACGCGCTCGAGCCCATCCGTCTCGACGAGCAGGCCGCGGTCGCCGAACGGGCGGACGGAGACGGCGTCGGTCACCACGGCGCCGCGACCGCGATGCCCGCGGCATCCAGGGCGCGCCGCACGGCGCGGGCCATCTCGACCGCGCCCGGTGAGTCGCCGTGCACGCACAGCGACACCGCGCCGGTGTCGAGCAGGGTGCCGTCGACGGCCTCGACCACGCCGTCGCGCGCGAGCCGCACGGCGCGGTCGGCGACCTGACCCGGGTCGTGGAGGAGGGCGCCGGGCGCTCCGCGCGGAACGAGCGTGCCGTCGGGCAGATAGCCGCGATCGAGGAACGCCTCGAGACGGAAGGGCAGCCCGGCGCGAGCCGCCTCGGCGGCGATGAGGCCGTCGAGGCCGAGGATCGGGACGGCGCGCCCGAGCCGGGCGGACAGCGCGGCGACGGCGCCGACGACCGCCGCGGCGTGGGCCGCGTCGTCGCGGACCGCGTGATAGAGCGCGCCGTGCGGCTTGACGTAGCGGATGTCGGCGCCCGCGGCGTCGAGGGCGGACAGCTGCGCGTCGAGGCTCGCCCGCAGGTCGGCCGGGCCGATCGCGAGCCGCGCCCGCCCGAAGCCGGCCCGGTCGGGATAGGACGGGTGCGCGCCGATCGCGACCTCCGTCACCGTGGAGCGTTCGACCGCCGCGCGCATCGCGGCGGCGTCGCCGGCGTGGCCGCCGCAGGCGATCGAGGCGCTCGAGATCACCGCGAACATCGCGTCGTCGTCGCCGGTGGGCACCCCGTCGACCGTCTCGCCCAGATCGGCGTTGAGATCGATGACCGCCACGCTCCGAGCGTACCCGCGGGGTCCTCGACGCGGCGCACGCAGCCGACGTGCACAACTCCTCCTCCTTGTCGCACGGCGAGGCTCTCGCAGGTGATGGGGCAGGTCGAGGCGGAGTTGTGCACGCTGCTCCCGACCCGGCACGCCCGGTAGCGTGGGGGCATGGCCCGGGCACGCGTGGAGGACGACGGACCGCAGGCGCGCCTGTCCGACGGCACGCTCGCGCGCGTCGTGCCGAGCCGGTTCGCGGGCGGGTACGAGCTCGACGTGGACGGCACGCCGCAGTCGCACGTCGACCTGGACGACCCCAGCCACCTCCACTTCGAGTACGTGGCACGGATGGGCGCGGTCATCGACCGTCTCCGGATGCCGGGGCAGCCCCTCACCGCCGTCCACCTCGGCGCGGGCGCCCTCACCCTCCCCCGCTACGTCGAGCACACGCGGCCGGGGTCGCGCCAGCAGGTGATCGAGCTGGAGCAGCCGCTCGTCGACCTCGTCCGCGCGCAGCTGCCGCTCCCCCGCGGCGCGCAGATACGGGTGCGGATCGGCGACGCCCGCGACGTCGCCGCCCGACTGCCGGCCGGGCTGCAGGGCGCCGCCGACCTCGTCGTGTCCGACGTCTTCGCCGGGGCGCAGACTCCCGCGCACCTGACGACGGTGGAGTACTTCCGCATCCTCGCGGGCCTGCTCGCTCCCGACGGCGTACTGCTCGTCAACGTGGCCGACGGCGCCGGCCTCGCCTTCGCGCGCCGCGAGGTCGCGACGGTGCGGGCGGTGCTGCCAGAGGTGATCGTCCTCGCGGAGGTGCAGACGCTCAAGGGGCGCCGCTTCGGAAACCTCGTCATCGCGGCCTCGCCGTCGCCCCTTCCGATCGAGTGGCTCCCGCGCCTGATGGCCGCGGGCCCCCACCCGGCGAAGGTGGCCCAGGGCGCCGAGCTCGACGAGTTCGCCCGGGGCGCGCAGGTCGCGACGGATGCCGACGCCACCGCATCCCCCAAGCCCGCCGCATCGGTCTTCGAGCGTTGAGAATCCGGCGGCGCGGCGTGTGCGCACGGGCTCGCCGCGGCGGTCGGGTGAGACTGGACGGGCGCGCCGCACGCCCGCGCGATCCCGACGGAGGAGGGGGCTGCCGATGAGCTACATCAAGGGATACGACCCGCAGACCCTGCGGGAGATCGTCGACCCCGTCGACTGCCGGGAACGCCTCGACGAACTGGGAGACCAGCGGAGCCTCCCCGCGCTCCTCGAGCGGGTCTGGCTGCTGAAGGTGCTCGATCGCCTCGACGAGTCGCTCGTCGTGTCCGAGCAGTCGGTGCGGGTCGCCCGCATGGGCGGCACGCGCAAAGACCTGCTGCGCGCACGGATCCTGCACGCGAGCGTGCTGCAGTTCCGCGGGGCGTTCGCGGCAGCGCACCAGGAGCTGACGACCTGCGCCGAGGAGGCGGAGGGCCAAGGGTGGGCCGCCCTGGCCGCGTTCGCCTTCCAGCACCGCGGGAAGGTGAGCTACGAGGCCGAGGACTTCGCCGACGCGCGCGCCGACTTCAAGCGCGCCCTGTTCCTGCGTCAGCAGGCGGGTGCTCCCGAGGAGCAGCTCGAGTCGACGCTGCTCGCCATCGAGGCCGCCGATCGTCGTCGCACGGCTGTCGCCAGCTGAATGTCGCAGCCCCTCCCTAGCGTGACCGCATGACCGATCTGGACGTCGTCCGGCGCGAGGCCGAAGAGCTGATCCACGCGCATCTCGACACCTCCTGGACGTTCGCGTTCGACAACGCGAAGCGACGGGCCGGCGCCTGCGACTACACCCGCCGGCGCATCACCGTGTCGCGCTACCTCGCCGCCCGCTACGACGACGAGACCAACCGGCAGACGCTCCTGCACGAGGTCGCCCACGCCCTCGCCGGCCCGCGCACCGGCCACGGGGCGGCGTGGAAACGCACGGCGCGCGCACTCGGCTACACGGGCGGAACCACCCACCACGGCGAGACGGCCACCGAGCTCGCCCCCTGGGTCGGCGTGTGCCCCGCGGGTCACGTCGCCTATCGGCACCGCCGCGCGACGCGCCCCACCTCGTGCGCCCGGTGCTCGCGCTCGTTCGACGACCGGTTCCTGTTCACCTGGACCCGGCGCGAGATCTCCTCGGCCACGCGGCGCGCGGCGATGACACCGCGCGAGACCGTCGGCGCCGGGCGCTGACGGCGCCGCTGCCGGGCGCCGCGTTTCGACTCGTCGCTGCGCTCCTCACTCAACGACCGGGGGTGCGG
>NZ_JBXAFF010000029.1:0-35396 GCF_058792815.1 Microbacterium sp. MPR-TSA4 | reverse complement strand
CGTCCCCTCAATGTCCGACCCCCCTACTAGTTTGTAACTGTCAGGGAAACACACCAACAAAGGAGCAACCACCATGGACGTGATCAAGGCCACCAGCGCCGCAGACTTCCTGGGCCTCGTGCCCGCTCTCATCGGCTACACCCCCACCCGCTCGATCGTCGCGATCCCCTTCGCTGGCAGCCGAACCGTCGGCGCCGCTCGGTTCGACCTGAACCCGACGCTCGGTTCGGGCTCACTTGCCAGTTCGATCGTCGGCGTCATCTGCCGAGTGCCGACCGCTGACCGCATGGCGGTGGTGATCTACACCGACGACGACAGCGAGGCCTCGCGTGGCCTCGTGAACGCCCTGCTGGCCCGCGCGGACGAGTGCGGCTTGTCCGTCACGGATGCCCTCTACGTCGCCCGTGACGGCTGGGGCAGCTATCTCTCAGATGACCACCCGCGACCGCTCGCGGAGATCAACACCGCGCTCGCCGTCGGCCACCCGGTTGCGGCCTCACAGCACGCCGGCACCGAGATCCCCGCCGCTGACGACACCCGCCTCTGCGAGGTGAACACCGCCTTCGAGGGCTTCGGCCTGGGCGACGTCGCTGAGACGGACTGGATCACCCTCGGCGAGGTCGCCGTGACCACTCCCGCCGAGGAGATCGACCCCTTCGAGGCCGCCTGCCTCATCTTCGCGCTCAGCCGACCCGCTCTCCGCGACGTCGCTCTCGTCCAGTGGGCCCGCGACCAGGCAGGCGGCGAGCGCGCCGCCGAGGCACAGGCCGGATGGGAACGCGGCGAGGAGTACCCCGCCGACCTCGCCGCGATCATGTGGGGCGACGCACCCCGGCCCGACGCGGCCCGCCTCAGCGCGGCTCTGACGACCGTCCGCCACCTCACCGCCCTGACACCTCAGCCGGTGCGTGCGGGCCTCCTGGCCTCAGCCGCATGGCTCTCCTGGGCACTCGGACGCTCCACCCACGCCGCCGACTATGCGCGCCAGGCGCTCGCCATCGACCCCAGCCACGGCCTCGCCGAGATCGTGGCGAGCTTCATCCAGGCGTCGCATTTGCCCTCCTGGGCTTTCGAGAACTGACCGGCGAGAGGAGACACGATCATGGGCAGCACATCAACTCACAAGGAGGCGGGCGTCCCCGTCCGCACCTTCTTCGAGCACTACTTCACCGGCGCCACGATCATCGCCAGCGGCACCCGCCGTGACCCCGACTACGTGGCCGGCACCGTCGACTGGCCGTACGAGTTCTACGCCGCCGTGCGCTACGACGAAGGGCACCCGCACGCGGGCGAGGTGTTCGCGTTCGTGGTGCTCTACGCCATCGCGCCGTCGAGCTACTACAACTTCACGTACAAGGACCTCGACGAGACCGTGGGACCGGTCGCGTCCCACGCGCCCCGTGCCGTGCTGGAGGCTCTCACCCCGACGACGCATGAGCACGCCCAAGCGTGGCGCGCGCGCTGCTGGGCGAACCTCGAGCTCGCGGAGTCGAAGCCTCGTGTGCGCCGCGGAGAGCGCATCCGCTTCGCCGAGCCGTTCACGTTCGCCGGCGGGCTGCAGACCACCCCGACCACCGAGTTCGAGGTGATCGAGCGTGACGTTCTGCGCGTGGTCGACCACGGCATCCGCGTGCGCATCCCCCGGTGGCGAGCCCGCCGTTACGAGAAGGCGGGGCGGTGATCATGGCCACCTCTCGCATCGTGAAGGTGCTCCGCGCAAACACCGGCGCACGAGACCTGCGCACCGTGTTCGAGGACTTCTGCGCCATGGCGGCCGCGGCGATCCGCAACCGGGTCGACCGCAACGGATACCAGGCACGGGAAGAAGACTACGAACGCACCCGAACGCACTACACCCCCGCACAGATGGATCGCTTCGCCGAGGCGCTCGCCCTCGTCGCGCTCGAGCTCGATGCGCATCCGCGCGACGTGCTCGGCGAGACCTACATGCAGCTGGGCATCGCCAACCGCGACCAGGGGCAATTCTTCACCCCCTACAGCGTCGCGCAGCTGATCGCCAGCATGCAGATCCACGACGCACCCACGCAGCTGCTCACGCGCCCGTTCCTGACCGTCTACGAACCCGCCTGCGGCGCCGGCGCCATGATGATCGCGATGACCCAAGCGCTCGCGGCGCAGGGCATCGAGTATCAGACCAAGGTGCACGTGACCGCCGACGACATCAGCGCGATCGCCGTGCACATGAGCTATGTGCAGCTGTCGCTTCTCGGCGTGCCCGCACTCGTCAACCGCCGCAACTCACTGACGCTGGAACACTTCGACACCTGGCCCACTCCCGCCCACGTTCTCGGCGGCTGGGCATACCGGCTCGCGCTCGCTGATCGCTAGCGATCGGTGGTGTCGCCGGTTCAGGCGGCCAGACGCTCCCGCAGCGCAACAATGCGCCCCAGGTGCTCCCGGGCCTCCTCCTCGAGCTCGGCGAGCGCCTCGAGGACGTCGCGGCCGGCAGTCTGTTCGGGCACTGAATCCACGCGCGCGACTGTCCACCGGCGGCGGGGGCGCATCTGAACGACGACGAGCCCTTCCTCCACGAGCGGCTCATAGGCATTACGAATCGTCTGTACGCCGTTCACCCCGAAGCTCTCACACAGGTCAGCGACCGTGGGCAGGAGATCACCCACCTCTGCCCCCGCAATCACGTTCCGAAGGTGGCGTTCGATCGCGCGATACCGCGGCTCGGTTGACATACGTTCCCCTATCCCTCAACAACACTAGATGTGTTGATCTTATGTCTTCGCGGCACCCTGTCAACCCCCGCCCCCGTCGTCGCAGCACCACACGGCAAGCCGCCCCCAATGTCTGACACCCCTAGTAGTTTGTAACTGTCAGGGATACCAGTTACTAGGAGGATCAGAAATGGCCACCACAAACCTCGCCCAAACGGTCGCCGACTACTACGCGACCACCTACGGAGCCGAGTTCGCCGAGCTCGCCCTCGCCAGCACCCACGACTACTTCGACCTGTGAGGAGACCCACGATGACCACCGCACTCCCCACCCTCAACCGCCAGTCCAACCCCCTGCTGACCGTCATGCGCGCAGCGGGCCGCGCCGGGGTCGCCGTGCTCCTGTGGGGCAAGCCCGGCATCGGCAAGTCGTCGCTGTTGCAGGCGCTCGCCGACGCCGAGGGCATCCCCATGGAAACCGTGATCGCGTCACTGCGCGAACCCGCCGACTTCGCGGGCCTGCCCGTCGTGCAGGACACCGGCGTCGAACTGGCCGCGCCCGCCTGGGCGGTCCGCCTGGCCGGAGCCGATGACGGCTACCTGTTCCTCGACGAGTTGACCACCGCACCACCCGCCGTGCAGGCCGCGGCGCTGCGCGTCGTGCTCGACCGGGTGGTCGGCGATCTCACCCTTCCGCGAGGGGTTCGAATCGTCGCCGCCGCGAACCCGCCCGAGCAGGCCGCGGACGGGTGGGACTTGGCTGCGCCCATGGCCAACCGCTTCCTCCACATCGATCACGAACCCGCCACCGATGACTGGATCGACGGCATGACCACCGGCTTCCACGTGCCCGCGTCAGGGCGAGTCCTCGACTACTCGCCCCTGCTCCGCGCCGCGAGCCGCGCTCAGGTCGCATCCTTCATCCGCACCCGGCCGGACCTGCTGCACGCTCTGCCGTGCGACGATGCCGCCAGCGGGCGCGCCTGGCCCTCGCACCGCACCTGGACGATGACCGCCGACGTGCTCGCATTCCTCGACCCGGGCGACACGCCCGCCAACCTCCTGGCCGCGACCGGCCTGGTCGGGGAGGGAGCGGCAACCGAGTTCATCGCCTGGCGCTCCCTGAATGACCTCCCCGACCCCGCCGACGTGCTGGCAGACCCCGAGTCCGTCCCCTGGGACACCCTCGAACCCTCCCGCGCGTGGGCGACACTCACCGCCGTCACCGCGTACGCCACCGCAGACGGCACCAAGACCGGCTGGACAGCCGCGTGGGCACCCCTCGCCGTCGCCGCCACCGCGGGCCTGCAAGACGTCGCCGCCGCCAACGCGCGCGCACTGCTCAAGTCCCGCCCGACCGGAACCCGCCCCCCGGCGAGCGCCCGCGCGTTCCTCGCGATCCTCACCGACGCCGGACTGATCCCCCAGGAGGCCGCAGCATGAACCCCACCATCCGCCCCCTCACCGACGACGAACGGCGAGCGCTCGCCGCGGCCCGTCTGGTCGCCGTCGAGTCGGCCCCGTATCTGGCGCACGCGTTGTTCTCTGTGCGGCCGCTCGCCGCGGTCGGGCTGGCCACGTTCGCCGTGGACGCGCATTGGCGGCTGTACGTCGATCCGATGACCTTGGCCGAGTGGGGTCCGCAAGTGTCAGGGGCCGTTCTCGTGCACGAGGTTTTCCACCTGGTGCGCGACCACGCGGGGCGCGCCGCGGCGTTGCCCGGGCCGGTGGATCACGAGCGGTGGAACATCGCCGCGGATGCCGCGATCAATGACGATCTGCTCTCTGCGGGGCTGCCGCTGCCGGAATGGGTTGTCACACCGGCGAGCCTCGGTTTGCCCGCTCAGGGCGTCGAGGAGGCCTACTACGCCGCGATCTCGCCTCAGCCGTCACAGAGTGAGATCGGATGCGGGTCGGGAGCGGGCGACCCTCGTCAACCGTGGGAACCTGCACCGGATGCTCCCGGGATGCCGGGACTGGACGACGGCCAGGTGACGATCACGCGCCGCAAGGTCGCGCACGACGTGCGCGATGCTGAGGCGACGGGGCGCGGCACCGTCCCCGCGGGCCTATCGCGGTGGGCCGGTGAGGAACTGGCCGCGCCCACGGTGCCGTGGCGGAAGGTGCTCGCCGGGATGGTGCGCCGCGCAGCCTCGCTCACCACAGGCCGGATCACGTACACGTACACCCGGCCCGGCCGCCGCCGCCTCCCTCAGATCGTCACGCCCGCCATGCGCGCCCCGCGCGTGACGGCGGCGGTAGTGATCGACACGTCAGGGAGTATGACCCGCGCCGACCTGGACACCGCGCTCAGCGAGGTCAGCGGTGTCATCAAAGCGGTCGGCGGCACCGTCAAGGTGATCGCCTGCGACGCTCACGCCGACCGCACCCGCAACGTGCGACACGCGCGCGACGTTCAGCTGATCGGAGGCGGCGGAACAGATATGACAGTCGGGATCGACGCCGCCGAGTCACTGACCCCCCGCCCGGACGTGATCATCGTCCTCACCGACGGCGACACCCCCTGGCCGTCCCGCCCCACCCGCGCCCGCCTCATCGCGGTGCTCACCCGCGAGCGCGGCATGGGTAGGCTCCCCGTCTGGGCGCGTGGCATCCACGTTCCCGCCGCCTGACCCGTCAGCTGGTGCCGGGTCCGCCCGGCACGACACAATCAGCAAGACACCGCCCCAGAGGAACAGTGCTCCACCGATGATGACCGCAGACCCGGTAATCACGGCGGCGGCCGGTCCAATGCCGGCTGATGACGTGTTGCGGAGAGCGTTGAACCCGACGAACACCAGCGCGGAGCTCCACCCGACGAGGCTCAGCACCTTGCCGGCTCCGTCCATCCACGCCATGAACGATCCGCGCGGCGCGCCGTGGACTCCCGCGCGTATCGCCATGCCGGCGCCGTTCAGTATCACTCCGCCGACGACGATCCACGCCGCGGCCGCTACAGGGTCGGCCAGGTGAGGGACGATCCACAACGGCGCTGCCAACGCGGCGATCAGTGCGACTCCGGACGCAATCAGCCACCATCCGCGGACTCGAGGTGGAGGGGGCGTCGGCGCTGTGGTCTGCTGCATGCTCTCATCGTGCACGACCGAACACCTCAGCATAGGCTCCGGCCATGAGCGATGAGGTAGCGCGAGCTCGGGAACGCCGGATCGATCGCGACCACGTATCCATGGACGTGCCGAACTGCCCGGCATGCCTGCATCAGCTGACGCCCGACGCGGATGCCGAAAGATGGATCTGCCGTCAGCCCGATTGCGTCAACAACGACGTGCGCACTCTGTGACTAGTTCTCCCGGTGTCGGTGGCCCTCTGTAGATTGGAAGTAGACAGAGGGAGGACGCAATGACCGAATCGAGACCACCCATCGACCCCACACTCCTGCGACTGGGCGACCGCATCTGCGCAGCCGCAGGCACCGACCTCGGCACGGTGCTCGACGACCTGGCCACCAACACGAGCGACCCCCTCACGCCCGCCGCGATCCGCTCCGGCTGGCAGGTGCCCGACACCACCATCCCCGCCGCTGAAGGGACGGCGACAGCGTGAGCCGCGCACAGTTCGACCTCGGCGCTCGACTCCGCGCAGCGCACACCTCCACCCCCGTCCGCACAGCCGCATACGCACCCGCAATCCCCCCGACAGGTGGCATCGCCGTGACCGTGGACACCGACGGCGAGCACGTCTATCTCACCGCCGCCGACGACACCACAGGCCGCACGATCACCGGCACCGACCGGGCAGGCCTGGACGCGCTCGCCTCCCTCGGAGCCACCATCACCGCCCCGCGTCGCCCTGTCGTCGTCGGAACCTCTCGCGACCTCGCCACCCTCACAGCGCTCGCACGCGCCTACCCCGACGCGGCCGCATCCCCCGTAATCGGGTGGTGGGACGACCGCCTCGACTACCCAGGCACCGACGCCGTACACGTCGTCACCAAAACTGCACGGCTGCGCTGGACCCTCGGCGTCCACCCCGACCGCGAACGCGACGTCGACACCTGGTCGCACTGGCTCGGCGTCACCACTTCCGGCCCCCAACGGCTCCTCGACCTCGCACGCCGCACAACCTCCGGCCCCCTCCTACCCGGCATCCTCCACGCCAGCATCCTCGACACCGCCTCCTGGGAGCGCTACACCAAGCGCCTCGCGGCAGGACGCCCCTGGTGGGCCAAAGACACCCGCATCGACGCCGCCCTCGGCCTGATCAGCCGCTCCCACGCAGCCGAGTGGTACGAATCGCTACGACTGTCAGACCCTCTCGTCGCGCTCGCCGCCTCGCATGACGGAACGCTCGTCCCGGGCCTCGTTATCGCTCGCACCGACGATGCCGCCGTGATCGCCGCCGACCGCCCGCTGAGCAGGCTACGCGTCGGCACGAAGGTCAGCGCATGGGCGGGCGACCCGGTGCATGCAGGCGCAGTCGAATGCCTCACCGGGACGGTCGCCGCGGCCACCATCGACCCCGCCGCGCAGTTGACAGTCACCGTGAGCGGCATCCCCCGCCGCCACCGCGAGGTCAAGGTCGGCAACCGGGTTACCCTCCGCCCCGCGCGGGTCGATCCGAACATGCAGGCCAACGCCCGCCGCCTGGCCGCTGCGGGTTACCGGCGCGGCACCAACTGGATCGCCGGGCGAGGTAAGCCCGTTTCTCGCCGCGGTGACGTACCTCTCGACGTCATTGTCGCCGCGGCCGACAGCTAATCTGTCTACTTATCCCGGTGTCGGTGGCCCTCGGTAGATTGAAGATATGAGGAAAGCACCCACCGCGACCACCCCGACACCCTCCACCACACCGCCTCAACCCGCAGCGGCGAGCGCAACGGACCACCTGCGCAACCCCACCCTCGCGCAAGCGCTGTTCTCCGTATGGAGCGGCGACCCGGCAGTAGTCATCGACTCGCCGCCCGGAGCAGGCAAGACCCACCTGATCACCCGACTCGCGCACCAACTGCACGCCCGCGCTGGGATGACCGTCGCCGTCGCCGCGCAGACCCGAGCGCAAGCCGTGGACGTCGCCAATCGCACCGCCGCCACCGGAGCACCCACGATCCTCCACGTAGACGCCGAAAAGGAACGCCCCCGCACCCTCAACCCCGGCGTCAACCTCACCAACTCCCGCACGCTCCGACCCGGCAACGGCGTCATCGTCGCTACCACCGCTCGGTGGCTGTGGGTTCCCAGCAACCGCAGCGTCCACTTCGACGTACTCCTCATCGACGAGGCCTACCAACTCACCTTCGCCGACCTCGGAGCGCTCGGAGCGCTCGCCGATCAATTTGTCCTCGTCGGCGACCCGGGGCAGATCGACCCTGTGGTTACCGGGAAAACGCGGCGCTGGGACGCACAGACCACCGGACCACACGTTCCCGCCCCCCAAGCCCTCGTCGCCGCGCACGGCGACGAGGTGGCACGGTTGCGACTGCCGCAGACCTGGCGGTTCGGCCAGGACACCGCAGACCTCCTCGCGCCGCTGTATCCCGCGCTCCCGTTCACTTCCGCCCGACCACCGCGGCATCTGACCCTGGACGGCGAGCCGCTACCTGAATACAGGGCACTGCCCATGCCCGCCACTGGCGGCACCGCAGACCCGCACGTGATCCTCGCCGCGACACAGACCGTCCGCGATCTCGTCACCGGAGCCGCCGTCGCGACCCCGGACGGCACCCGTCTGATCGAAGCTGCCGATGTCGCTGTGATCGCCCCTCACGTCGAGCAGGCCGCGCTCGCGGCGGCGGGCTTGGCCGATCTGCCCGATGTGTTCGTGGGGACGATCAATCAGGCGCAAGGGCTTCAGCGAGAGGCTGTGGTCGCGATCCATCCGCTGCTGGGTCACGACGTGGAAGAGAGCTTCGCGCTCGACCTCGGCCGGTTGTGCGTGGCGCTCTCCCGGCACCGTGCGCACGTGTCGGTGGTGTCCGATGAGCGCTCTCCCGATCTGCTCGCTGCGGCGCTGGCCGAGCATCCCCAGTCAGCGCGGATCGCTGTTCAAGGGCAGTTGCTTAGCCGCCTGATCGCGGCAGGGTGATCCGGTAGCCGGCGCCGGTCCGCTCGGCACGTCGGCGGGTGAGGGGGCTCGCCGTGTCGGGGGCGTCCAGTCCCATCCGGGAACTGCGGCGAGCGCAGCGATCTCGGCGGCATCCAGCTGGCCGGCTGCGTAGCGCTCACGCCAGTACGCGGCGCGGCGGCCGAGTGGGATGCGGTGGCCGCCGATGTTGTGGGTGTCTGCGTATCTCAGATCGCCGGCGTCGCGCTCGGGTTCCGCGGAGATCCAGTCTCGCAGCGCTCTGAGGAAGTCTCCGTGTCGGGTCTTGCGCTCCTCGAGCGCGCCGGGAATCCGTGCGAGCTCACGTCGCTGCATGGCCGTGAGCTGCTCATTGCGTTGTTGTCTGAGCCATCTTGAGAGCGGCGCGTTGATGCCTTCCAGCCCGTCAAGTCCTCCGCGCTCGTCTACGTGCGCCTTCAGTTGCGCAAGGTGCTCCGACCAGATCTTCGAGGACCGGGCAGAGTACCCATCCCACGACCATCCCGCCCTGGAGGCGAGATCGGCGATCTGAGAGGCGCTGAGCGCTCCGGCGCGGTAACGGATGCGCAGGTTTTTCACCCGCTGGCCGAGCGGATAGTCGACGCCGTCAGCGCAGCTCGTGGCGGCCTGCGGAACGCTGCCGTCGCCATGCTGCGAGATCCACCAATCGAGCTGCTCGAGAAACTCGGTCCAGGCTGTGGGTCTCGTGGTCATTGTTCGGTTCCGTCTGCGCTCAGCTTGGGAGATCTCGGCGCCAGGTCGTCTTTGCCGATCATCCATCCTCGGCATCTTGTGCCGGGGGCGATGTTGTGGGGTGCCAGCAAGTAGGTCGATGTCATGCGCAGGGCGGTCATATCGGCGTTCCACATCGCCGCGGTGTCGCGGCCGCACTCCGGGCAGATCGCGCGCTCCGCGCGGCCTCGGACGGCGCCACGTCGGCCACTCATGAACCCGCGCGATCGACGTCGATACGCCCCCCGGCGAATCGGTGCTGATTCTCGTTCATTGCGCCCTCTGCTCGCATGTTTAGTCCGTTGACAACGGGATAACTAGACACCTTACTGTCGACCCCCGACAGCGCGGGCGGCGATACACACTCCAGTACGCCGCCCGTTTGGTTCTCTGCCCTTATGTCGTGAGTCAATGATAGTTTGCAACTGTCAGGGATACGAACAGGAGCACACATGAGTCGGATCAGCTTCGGATATGTCCGCACCACCGTCAGCACTGCTGCTGACACCGAGTACGAGAGCAACCGCGCCCTCGCCCGCCGCAAGGAGGACCTCGACGACTACGCCGTGGCCGGGTACACGCTGCTCAGCACCATCTCGATCACCGCTGAGGGCCGCGCGACCATCGTCGACACGCTGCAGCGCATCACTGAGGACTGACCCGTGACTACCGACGTGAATGGAGCGCCGGGCGGGCAGCCGCCGACCTCGAGGAACCCGTCGAGTCCCTACTGCCAGCGATGGACCGGCGGCCGGCATAGCTGGCGGCATGTGAGCGAAGGAGGTTTCGACGCGACGCTGTTCGACGTAAGGCCCATCCCTGAGGCTCTCGCCCGTTCGATTGTCGCCAGCCACCACTACGCCGGCACGCTGCCGGCGACGCGGCTCTCGTGGGGATTGCTCACGCGCGACGACCGCCTGATCGATGACTCCACGCCTCTGTCGGGCGGCCTCGGCCTTGTCGGCGTCGCCTGCTTGAGTGTGCCGATGACTGCGTCGGTCCTCACCAATGTCTTCCCTCAGCTGGAGCCCTTCACCGAGTCGCTGGAGCTGGGTCGACTCGTCCTCACCGATCCCGTACCCGCGAACGCTGAGAGCTGGTTCCTGGCCCGCGTATGGCGACAAGCGGCTGCGGTCGGTCTGCGCGGGATCGTCTCGTTCGCCGACCCTCTCCCCCGCCAGCGCACTACTACCCGCACTCTGCCGGATGGGACCGCGGCAGAGGTCGTCGAGACCATCAGCCCCGGACACGTGGGCGCGTGCTACCAAGGCGCCGGCGCAATCGCCTGCGGTCGGTCGACCGCACGCACCCTCATCTACCTTCCCCGCCACGGCACGGTCCTGTCCGAGCGGACACTGTCGAAGATCCGGCTCCAAGAGAGCGGCAGCGCCGCGGCAGAGAGGCACCTGGTCGCCCTCGGCGCAGCTCCTCGGCCCATCAGCCAAGACCCCCGAGCTTGGTTGCGGTCCGCGCTGGACGACGTCGGCGCAGTTCGTCTGCGGCACCCGGGCAACTTCCGCTATGCCTGGCCGATCGGCACACGCCGACAGCGACGCGGCTTCACGATTGCGGTCCCTTCTACCCGAAACCCGAAAGCTGACACGCACCGACTCCCGGCCCCGATCGTCGCCCCCTCAAGGAGCGCCGACTCGTGAACGCACCGCTCCGCCACTGCGACGTGGATGAATGCGGCCGCCCCGTGACCGCCCGCGGCCTGTGCAGGATGCACTACCTCCGGGAATGGCGCAGCGGGACCGTGACCGACGCGCCGCTACGCGACCGCAGCCGACACGTCTGCCCCGCCGAACATCCCCACGACCTGGATACCTGTTGGAGAGAACACGGATGCCGCTGCGACCGGTGTCGGCATCTGCGAAAGATGGAGCGACAGCGCCGACGCAACCGCATGATCGCATACGGACGCTCGGACGAGATCTCTCCCGCCACAGTCCCGGTTGAAGATGTCCGCCCGCACATCGTTCAGCTGCACGAGTTCGGCAAGTTCGCGCTCGAGCGAATCGCCGACGCCGCGCGAGTCTCCCGCACCCTCGTCCTGGACATCTACTACGGGCCGAGGGGCAAGGAGAAGAGATCCCGCCAGGGAACCCCCCGCCGCATCCGCGAGGTCGCCGCACGGAGGCTACTGATGTTGACCCCGGATCAGATCTCGGCGCCCCTTGTCCCCGCGATCGGCACCATCCGGCGCCTACAGGCTCTTGTGGCGATCGGATACTCGCAAACTCAGCTGTCCGAGCGACTCGGCGTGCAGGTCACGAACCTCTCCCATCTGATCCACGGCCAGCGTGAGCGAGTGACAGCGGCGACATATGTCGCGACGCTTGAGCTGTTCCGAGAGCTATGGGCGCAGCCTCGCTCCGGCGCTCGGGCCGCCCAGGCTAAGGCCGTAGCGCGCGCGAACGGATGGGTGGGACCACTGTCCTGGGACGACATCGATGACCCCGACGAGCAGCCCAACAACGAGGGCGGAGACCAGACGGTCGCCGAGTCTTTCGACGCAGCCGCCGTCGATCTCGCCCTCTCCGGGGTACAGGTGAAGCTCCGCGACATCGACAGGCAAGAGTGCGTTCGACGGCTCCACGCACAGCGATGGGGTGATCGGCGCATCGCCGAGAAACTGGGCTGCGCGATCAAGACCGTTGCGCGCGATCGCAGTCTCCTTGCGCTGCCGGGTATCGATCCGTCCGAGCAGGAGCGTCCGACGGCCGCCTGACCCACAGCCCGTTACGTTGACGCTGGCTGGTCCCAGAAGCCGTAGAGCGCCCGCTCGATCTCTTCTTTGAGATAAGTAAGCCTGGCGAGCTGAGCTTGCTCTCGCTCTGTGAGCGCCTCGGTCGCCATCTTGGACGAAAGTGCGCCCGCAGCCTCCGCGACTACCTGCACGCAGAGGTTCGCTGCCTCATTGAAGCCGTCCTCGAACGCCTGATCGACGCGCTCGCCGGCAGCGCTCTGCACTCGCCCCAAGGCCTCCCGCCCAAGCCCTCTCGCGAAGTCTGCGAATCCAGCCATGTCGCCCTCCCCCACCTCGTTCGATCGAGATCGCCTGGCTCAGGCTATCGACGCCCGCAGGTCGACGCCCTCCTCTGTCCGGCTCAATGTCCGACGTTACTGCTATTTTGTAACTGTCAGGGATGCTAGATGGAGGTTTGAGATGAGCAGGGAAATGAAGCGGCTGGCGATGAAGGTATCACGCGAACTTGTCACGCAGCGAGTAGACCTCGGCGATGACTCGTACGACGTGATCTCGGATGCCGTGGAGGGAGACATCGAGGTGGTGTCACTGGCCGACGATCTTGATTTCTTCGCCAACGAGAACGGCTGGGCGGAGTTCTCCCCGCGTGACCGCAATGCGCTCGCAGAGATGGTGCAGTTCGCCCATCTCGGTGCCGCCAATCCGATCCTCGGGCCGGTGATCTTCACCGGAGGTGTCGACGGCGCGGGTGAGACTCGGGGCCTTTCGGAGGAACGGGCTCGACAGATCGAGCGACTCGCGGTCGTCTTGCGAGAGGCGGTGTGAGATGGGTGCGGACATGTTGATCGCGGTCGCCGCGGCTCCTGTGCTCGCTGATGGAACTCCGGTCCTTGATGTGGAGGTGATCTCGCGGTGCGCGTCGGCCGCGTTCCAGAGCGCCGCGACTGCTGGGCAGGTAGATCCAGAGGCCTACTGGGACATCGTCGATGCGGACACGCCTACCGTGGCGGAGATCGCGGCCGCGCTGGATGGTTGGATCCGCGACGGGGGGCTTTTCGGCCGCGATGTGACGGTGATCACTGTTGAAGGACGCATGTTCGTCGCGAGCGGCGGCCTGTCGTGGGGTGACGCCCCGACGGATGCGTTCAGCTACCTGTGCCTGCTCGATGAGATCGGCGCCTTCACTGAGCCGATCTCGTCCTGATACGTTCAGGCGACCTCGAGGTTGACCGACTCAGCCTCGAGGTCGGGGATCGTCTGTGCGGGGTGGCTGAAGGTTGCGCGCTCAGCGGTGATGGTGACGGTGTCGCCCTTGTGCACGGCGATCCGGAGCAGCTCCGCGCGTGCGCCCGAAGCATGCACGTTGTAGGGACCGTCCGCCCCGTCGATGCGGAAGCTGACCCTCGCGACGTGATCGGAGATACGGCGCATCAGTGTGAGCGGAGAGCGCACGGTTCCCGTGACGGTCACGGCCGTGGCCACCTGCTCATCTGCGAGTGGCGCGGTCTTTGTGGTGTTCATTTCTCCTCCTGGTTATCGATGGATGGATGCGCCGAAGAGGGCGCGCTGAAATACGAGGTCGGCGTCGACGGCGCATCCGGCGCCGAGGTGGTCATCGACCATCGCGGCCGCGCAGCAGAGATCTCCCTCGTCGTGCAGCGCGGCGAGCGCGGCGAGGATCTCGGTGAAGGTGATCACGGTGGTGACGGCACTGTCTGTCTCGCTGCCTGGGCGATTGTGGGTCACGGTGACCTGCGCTTGCTCGAGGTCGGTTTCGGTGGCGATCAGCCATGGCGAGGTACGGCCGTCGAGAAGGTCGCACAGGTCGATGAGCTGGGCGTCGGGGATCTGCTTGGTGAAGGTCAGGGGGTAGTTCATGGCCTACCGGTCTCCTCGGTGGTCGGATCGGGGACGATGATGGCGTCGAACCCGTTGAGATCGACGCGGTGGCTCCCGGGCGTGGCGCCGGTGGTGTAGGTCGGGTGCCATTCGAAGCCGGGTGCGTTCCCCTGTTGGGAGGCGTAGTCCGCGAGCGCGCCGAGGGTTCTCCCGGCGACGGGGTGGGCGTCGCGCAGTGAGATCGCGATGAGGCCTTGTACGGTGCGCGGGTGGAGAAGGTGGCGGTCGAGCTTCAGGGACTTCAGGTGCGCCGGCCAGAGGTCTTCGGCGTTGGTGCCGTAGTCCTCTGTGAATCTCGCGTGGGCGGCGTCGGTGATCTGCTGCTGGATGAGGGCCATGACAGGGCCGGCGTAGCGGTTCGCCTCGGCCACGAATGCGGCGCGATCGTCGTCTGCGGCCTTCTGGGCGAGGCGGCATGCCGTGCGCCATTGGGTCAGTTCGTCGAGGAGTTGCTCGTCGGCCCAGGCCAGTGTGGGGCGAGCCTCGCCGTAGTCGTGGGCATCGGAGGGCCACCAGGGGGTGTGGCCCCACTTGGATCCTCCCGAGTAGGTCGAGAAGGCGTATGGGGCTTCTCCGAAATCAGATGTCGGAGTCAGGGTGGCGGTTCCGTTGCGGCGGGTGACCTCCCAGCCGTAGGAGCGCACGGCGGGGTCGGCCTGATGCCATGAGAGCGGGTCATGGGTGGGGGTGACCTGGGCGTCGGCGGGGGTTCCTTCTCTCGCCCAGGCGTAGGTGAAGAGCTTGCGGGAGGCAGGGTTGCGGTGGTCCCACAGTTCGGTGACGCAGAGCGTTCTTCCGGGAGTGCGCTCGATCGCGTCGGCGATGAGTGCGCGCCGTTCAGGTGCGGTCAGATGATGAGCGGGGTTCGCGCCGAAGGTCCATGTTGCCCAGGCTTCGGTGTGCCAGGCGACGTGGAGTGCAGATGCGGTGCGCTGCGGGAGAATCTGCCAGGGCGAGGTGGGGCCGGTCTTTCCGCTTCGGTAGAGCCGGGTCACGTCGAGGTAGATCTGCGCCTTCCGGTCGTCGGGCGAGGGGGTGTATGCGAACCATCTGCCCTGCCGGTCCCGGGCTACGGCGATCGCGCCCGGGAGGGTACTGCCCAGCTCGATCATCTGGTGGGCTCCGTCGTCGACGGCACTCGCGCGGCGGGAGCGGTACTCGGCGAGGATCTGGTCGGCGGCGCGTTTCTCGTGGGCGCCGCTGCCGTTGAGCGGTTGGGTCCAGGTGTGTGCGAGCTTCCACCAGTGCACGAGCTCGTCAACGAGCTCGTCGATCGTTTCGGCGGCCGCACCCTCTGTCACGAGCAGCTGTCCGATGAGGCCGCGGAAGTCTTTCTCCTGCTGCGCTTCGGAGCGCTTCGCATCGAGCGCTGCGCGGATGGTGGGCACCATGAAGAGGAAGTGCTTGCTGCGCTCATCGCGCGAGTAGAGGAACCGTTCGAGCTCGGGGACGCTGACCAGATCGAACGGCAGCACCCAGGAGTCGTCGGGCATGACGACGCACGAGGCTCGTACTTTCGCGGGCACCGCTGTTTCGCCGCGGTAGATGTAGCCAGGCTCGCCAGGAACGGGCACGTTGCGCTTGTAGATCTGCTCAGTGCGTTCGTAGCGGATGACGAATCCGCCGTCACGGCGCCCTTCGATCAGGTGCGGTACGTACGCGTCCGGATACTCGGCGTTGCCTGGGTGAATGCGGGGGTGATACCCGCGAGTCCAGCGGTCCCCGTCGACGTAGAGGGATCGGAAGTCCCGCACGCCCCAGTTGCCGATGATGCGCAGCCCGGGGCGGAGCTTTCTATTGAGGCGTCGCTGCCATTGCTCGAAGCTCTCGCCGCCCTCGCCCAGTTGGATGGAGTCTTCGTCGTCCTGGATCAGCTGGATCTTGCCGGCGTCCTGGTCGGCGATTGAGAGGAAGCTGACCCCTGCGGGTGGGAGTGGGTGCCATACGGGCGTGCGGTCGACGAGGCCTTGCAGCACGAGCATGATCCGCATGTAGTGCCGGCGTCGGGCGTCGGCGATCTTCTCGATCGCGAACCACTCTTCGCTGCCCGGTTGGACGGGGTCTCCGGATGCCCGCCCAAAGCCGAACAGGCCGCGGTCGAAGACCTCGACGAACTCCCGCCTGCGCGGGAGCACGCGGTCCCGGATCCTGAGCTCGGGATCCACCGTGAGTAGGTACAGCTTCTCGCCGTTGCGCAGCAGCCAGTAGCTGCGCTGGTTCGCGGCGTTGCGACCGACGTCCTCCCAAGGGTTCCCCGATCGGGACTCCACCTTGGTGGGGATCAGCACGACGACGCCCTTGGGCTCCGGGAGAACACGGTCCAGGTGGGCGGCGTCGGAGACGAGCCAGTCGATGAACTCGGGGATGTTGTCAGCGGTCAGGCCGGTGCAGGTGCCGCCCATCATGATCAGCGACTCCTCCGCCATCACGAGCACCTTCTGGCGCAACGTGATAGGGGTCTCTGCAGGCGCCGGCTTGCCGTCGCGCACGAGCTGGAGTTCTTCGTCTCGGCCGAGGTAGAGGTCAACGGTCCACAGCACTTCCGCCATCTGTTCCAGCTGCGCCTTTAGCGGAGCCATCCTCGCCTCGAGCTCACGGCGCGCCTTGTCGAACTGGGCCTCCAGTTCCTTGCGTTGCCGCTCGAGGTCTGTACGTTGCTGTTCCTGCTCAGCTTCCAACGACGCACGTTGACGGGCGAGCTCGGTCCGTGCAGCGACGAGCGACTCCCGGGTGGAGACCGCATCGGAGCCGACGTGCGGTGTGAGCTCGTTGCCGGTCATGCCTGCTCGACTTCCCACATGGTGGTGTTGTAGGTGCTGTCTCCGTCGGCACCGATGCCGTAGATGGAGCCTTCGTCGGCGTTCTCCAGCCACTCGATGATCGCCTCGGCCATCTCGTCGCGGGTCGCGAACTTTCCTTGCTCGCGTTCCAGCTCGACGGTGATGGTGAAAGTGAATGTGTGCGCCATGTCAGTCCTCCTCGGCGATGTGTGGGACCGCGACGATGCGTGCTTTCGTCGGGCGAGAGAAGAACCCGAACGCCTCATCGTCGGCGCTGACTTCGATGGTCGCGGTCAGGGCGATCCGGTGGCCGCGTGGGGGGCGGTCGTTGAAGTCCAGAGATCTCGGGACAGTGCCCCACACCTTCCATCCGGCGCCGGCGAGGAGCATTTTCAGCGACCCGCCGTGGTCGTTCTCTACCCACTTCGTGGAGAGAACCTCAGCCTCGATTTCGATGCGGCCGGTCGGGACTGGGCGTTTTGCTTCCTCGCGGATGGCGATCTCCTCAAGGACCGCCTCAGCTGCTGCCCGCCAATCGTTGATGTCGGTCTTGCCCGTGTGTGATTCTTCGGCCGATTCCAGCAGTAGGCCGATGCGACTGCGGAGTGGGTCGTTGTGTCGAAGCTGCGCATGCTGTTCTGCGAGCGATTCGTAGACTGCGCCGTGGCGGGCCATGAACGCTTCTCGCGCGTAGGCGATCTGTGCGGCGATGCCACGAGAACGATCGGCCTCCTTGGCGCGGCGTCGGGCGGTCTGACGTGCGGAGGAGACGAGGAAGGAACGGACACCGGTGCCGGCACAGGAGAAGCACCCCGTCGTGATGTCGTTGACTGCAGAGGTGTAGAAGGTGACCCTGCTAGGGGCGTTGTAGACGCCCGTACCGCCACATCTTCCGCACGTTTCAACGATGCGTTCACGGCCCTTCCTGCCCGGGTACGGGTCGATGTAGGAGCTGACGGATTCCAGACGTCCGGCCGTTGCTTGAGTAGTCACTCTCCCAGACCCCCTTATTGGTATCTTTGTTAGTTACATATTAGGCATTATTCGACCTCGGTCGCAAGCTTCTTTACCCAGGTGCATCCTCCGCCCGGGCCACGACAGTCCTGACCCGTCGTAGCCGGCCTTTATGCTCACCGCATGCTCGATCGTGGCTCCTACCCGTCCGTCGAATGGGCCGAGGTCTGCCTCTGGATCGCGGAACACCGGCCGGATCTCGATGCTCGCCTTGGCGCAGTCCAACCGCCTGCTTTGCCTCTCGACGACCGCAAGCCCTCGCGTTGACGAGCGCAGCATTGGCGTGCATCATCAACCCAAATGCGCTAGAATGTAACTGACAGGGATAGTTACTAGGAGGTGTTGAGATGGCGAATCAGACAGCGATGCAGGTGATGAAGGTGCTGCACAAGCAAGCCAACCCCACCGCCACCAAGCGCGGTACTCCCGAGATCGAGGCGCGACGCCTGGAGAAGTCTCGTCTGCTGGCGCTGAACAACGCGGCCGCCCTCGTTGTTCAGCTGAATCATTCCGCTGCAGAAACGGATGGTGTCGCCGTCCAGCGGTTGACCGACGACGCTCAGATCATGCTCGACGCCGCGGCGGGTTTCCAGGAACTCATCGACGATATCCCCAATGGTCGGCGACTCGCAGCATGATGCGAACTCGACGGCGTGCGTTCACGATCTACTCCGCAGCGGCCGCAGCGGCGGCGGCCGCAATCGCTCTCGCCGTCACGCAGTTCACCCCCGAGGTTGATCAGGTCGTGCCGGCCCCCGATCTCCGGGCACTGACGGACGCCGGTTACGTGACTATCGAAAATGATGCTGTCTCCTACGAGACCACGGCGATCACTGCCGCCCTCGAACAACTCCCCGTCGATACGACCGAAGAGACCACGGGCCCTTACGACCGGGACTATTTCGGCCAGCGGTGGGCGGATGTCGATCGCAATGGCTGCGACACCCGCAACGACGAGCTCGCGGCATGGATGAGTGACATCACCTTCAAGCCCCAGACCAACAACTGCGTTGTCCTTAACGGCACGCTCGAAGACCCTTTCACCGGTCAGACGATCACCTTTACCCGGGGGCAGGGAACCAGCGAGGCAGTGCAGATCGATCACCTCTGGCCCCTGGCTGCGGTTTGGCAGCGCGGCGCCGACGGATGGAGCGACCAGAAGCGACTCGAGTTCGCGAACGACCCTCTCAACCTCACACCCGTCGACGGGCCCACGAATCAGTCCAAGAGCGACAGCGGTCCGGAGTGGTTCCCCCCGAATCAGAGCTACCGCTGCACATACGCGGCACGGCTCGTTCTCGTCGCCGCCACCTACGGGATTGAGCTGACGAAGGCCGACCGATTGTCTCTCTACTCGGCACTCGCCGACTGCAGCTAAGCGCTCACCTTGCGGCGACCAGGCGGCGCCGACTATCCCTCCGAAGCACGAAATCCGCATTGCAAACGCACCCCTGCTGAGGCTCGCGGCTTAGCCTGCGAGCGAGATGTCGGGGGCGTGCAGTACTGTCTTCGGAAGACGCCCGGCTGGGTGTGGCGGTTGAGAAGTGATCCCTGACAAGACGCTCCTCCAACTCCCGCCATTCCCGCCGGGCGCCGTCATGCGTACGATCGTGGCCGATCCTGCGCGACGCCGCCGGCGCTTCCGGACAGTCGACTGCCGGCCTATAGCCTGAGGACGATGAGGAGGATGAGGATCTCGCGTTCTGGCTCCCTTCAATGAGCTAGGAGCATAATGACCCGAATCTTCGACAACATCGAGTTGAACCTCGGTGGCCACCTCGTCGAAACGCTGTCCGAGTCCAACCGCATCGATGCCGCTGTCGGGTACTTCAATATCCGCGGCTGGAAGCTGTTCGGTGACGTCGTCCACGGACGTTCCGCTGGTGGCCCGCCGATCGCTCGAGTGCTGATCGGCATGGTTCATGGCGAGCCAGAGGAACAGGTGCTTGACCACCTGCAGCGCACACTCGAGGGAGGCCCACTCGAGGACGTGATCGATCGGAAGACCGCGCAGGCACGTCAGCAGCAGGCCAAGCTCAAGTTCCGGCAGCAGCTGATGCGCGGGGCGCCCACCGCGCAGGACGAGGCCACCATTCGGGAACTTCGCGCGCAGCTGGCGGACGGTCGGGTCGCGATCAAGCTGTTCACCCGCCGCCCCCTCCACGGCAAGACCTATATCTGCCACCGGGACGACAAGATCACACCGATCGTCGCCTACGTCGGTTCATCCAATCTCACGATCGCTGGCCTCGCGAACAACTACGAGCTCAACGTCGATGTGGTCGACTCGGACGGAGCCGCGAAACTCGACGGCTGGTTCGAGGATCGATGGGACGACAAGTTCTCCATCGACGTCACCGCCGACCTCATCGAGATCATCGACGAGTCCTGGGCAAGCGAGACACCGCTGACCCCCTACGAGGTCTACCTCAAGGTCTGCTGGCACCTCTCCCGCGATGTGCGCGAGGGTCTTATCGAGTACACACTGCCGCCGTCAATGCGCGACCAGTTGCTTGAGTATCAGGAGAGCGCCGTGAAGACGCTGTCCCGTCGCATCATGACCAAGGGCGGTGCCATGCTCGGCGACGTCGTCGGCCTCGGCAAGACGATCACCGCAACGGCCACCGCGATGATGCTCAATGAGGCTGAGGGCTACCGCACGCTCATCGTCTGCCCCGTCAACCTGGTGAAGATGTGGGAGGAATACAAAGAGCGCTACGCGCTGAACGCCACTGTCGTCCCGTACAGCATGGCGGCCAAGCGCCTGCCCAACCTCGGTCGCTACCAGTTCGTGATCGTCGACGAGTCGCACACGCTGCGCAACGACACCCGCCAGGACTACCGGGCGCTCTACGACTACATCCGCAACTACGACTGCCGGGTGCTGCTACTCACCGCGACGCCATACAACATCCGCTTCAAGGACGTCGGAAATCAGCTGGGGTTGTACATCGACCCCGACGACGATCTCGGGCTGCAGCCCGTGGTCGCGATGACGCTAGACGACCGATTCGCGGAGAGGCTCGACGGCAAGACGAGCACGCTCGAGGCGTTCAAGCGCAGCGAGGAGCCCGATGACTGGAAGCGGCTGATGAGCGAGCACCTAATCCGCCGCACCCGCTCGTTCGTGCGGAAGAACTATGCGCTCGTCGACGAGCAGGGCAAGGAGTACCTCACCTTCGCGAACGGGACGAGGTTCACGTTCCCGGCCCGTGTGCCCAAGCCGCTCGTGCACTCGTTCGGCGAGCACGACCCCGCAGCCAAGATGGAGTCCGTCGAGACCCTCGACGCGATCGACAATCTGAACCTGCCGCGCTACAACCTGTCCGCATATCTCCGGAAGTCGCTCACGCTCACGCCCGAGGAGAAGGTGATCGTTGAGCGCTTCGAACGCGGCAGCGGCCACCTGATCGGGTTCGTACGCAGTGGGCTCTACAAGCGGCTGTCCAGCTGCGGGTACTCGTTCATGCTGTCGCTGCAGCGCCACATCGCCCGCAACCAGCTGTACATCTACGCCGTCGAGAACGACCTCGACCTCCCGCTGGGCACACTGCTGGATGTCATGCTCACCTCGTCCGAGAGCGACGACGACGCCGAAGAGGATTACGAGGACATCGAGCCGCCGACCTCCGGGGATGGCCAGAGCGAATACGAAGCACTTCGCGCATCTGCACCAAAGTCGGTGCGGTGGATCCGCCCTTCCATCTTCACCCCGAACATGCTCGACGACCTTAAGGCCGACACGGCAACGCTCACTGGGCTGCTCAACGAGTTCGGCGCGTGGACGGCGGATGCGGACTCGAAGCTGGCCGAGATCCTCAAGCTTCTGACTGAGACGCACCCCGACGAGAAGGTGCTGATCTTCACCGAGTACAAAGACACAGCCAACTACGTCGCCGAAGCGATCAAGGCCGCAGGTGTCGACCGGGTGGGGATCGCCAGCGGCGACACCAACAACCCGACCGACGTCGCCCGCAGATTCGCCCCCCTGTCCAACATGCTCGGCTCCGCGACACTCACCGACATCGAGCTCAACAAGATCATCGACCCCGCAGCCGAGTACAGAGTGCTCGTCGCGACCGACGTGCTCTCCGAAGGGCAGAACCTCCAGGACGCGCACATCGTGGTCAACTACGACCTCCCGTGGGCGATCATCCGTCTGATCCAGCGTGCCGGCCGCGTCGACCGCGTCGGTCAGAAGTCGGATGAGGTGATCATCTACTCGCTATGGCACGACGGCGTGGAGCAGGTGCTGAACCTCCGCCAGCGCATCGCTGACCGCCTCCACGCCAACGCCGAGGTATTCGGATCGGACGAACAGTTCTTCGGCTCAGAGGACGAGGTGAAGATCATCGAGGATCTCTACAAGGGCAAGCTCGACGACAACGAGATCGACAACGAGGTTGACGCATCCAGCCTCGCCTATGAGGTGTGGAACTCCGCCGAGCAAGAGCACCCCGAGCTCGCCGACCGCGTCAAATCACTGCCCGACCTCGTCTACGCGACCAGGCCATCACTATCCGACCGAGACGTCGACGGCGTGGTCTGTTACGTCCGCACTGAAAACGACAACGACGGGTTCGGCTTCGGATCCGCCGAGGGTATCCGTCTGCTCACCGGGCAAGAGGCGCTTAGCCGATTCCGATGCGAAATCGACACCCCGGCGCTACCCGCCCGCGCGGACCACTTCCCGCTCCTGATTCAGATGGCACAAGGGAATCTCATCCAGAGCGGAAACATCGAAGGCCGCCTCAGCGGTGTTCGCAAGCGAGTATGGAACCGTCTCAACGGCGCCCTGGTGGCCGGGAAGGGCGATGTCGCCGACGCACTCGAGGCCATCTTCACCCGCCCTCTCACCAAGGAGGCCGAGAAGCGATTCACGACCGCGCTGGCTGCGCGCAGCGACGTCGACGACCTGGCAGACCTTCTCGTGCTACTCCATCGCGACAAGCGGCTCGTTATCGACATCGCCGCAGCCGATCCGATCCACATCGTGTGCTCAATGGGGGTGGCATCATGAGCGCGTCAACCAGGATGAAGCTCGTCAACTCGGGTGATTTTCAGACCCTCTTCCTCGAGGAGCTCGGCTGGGACAAGCCAGACCTCGCACCACTACGCATCACCGTCGACGAGCAGACCTATACGTTGCAGCAGGTCGCCGGTTACTCGGGCCTGCGAGTGTGGCTCTGCAACGAACTGCCCGATTCACGCACGCAACGACTGATCGACCAGCAGGTACGCAAGGTCTCCGATGCGCGACTGCTCATCTTCGCCGATCACACCCGGCAGGAGTGGCGATGGCTGCAATCGGCGGATGCCGACGGGGTCGGCCAGCCGCGCCTGGCTCTGCACCGGCACACCGTTGGCACAACCAACGAGGCTCTCAGCCAGCGACTCGGCACCATCGAGATCAAGATCGACGAGAGTCCCACCCTCATTGAGGTGCTGCGCAAGATGCGCGCAGCCTTCGATGCCGACATCGTCACCAAGCGGTTCTACGACCAGTTCGTCCGCAGGCAGCGCGCACTCACCGTCGCCATCCAGGGCATCCCCGACGACAGCGAGCGGGAGTGGTACTCATCGTTGATGATGAACCGACTGATGTTCATCTACTTCATGCAGAAGAAGTCGTTCATGGACCAGGACACCGACTATCTGCGGAATCGACTCAACCAGCTCCGCGATCTGGTCGGCACAGGCCAGTTCTACGGGTTCTATCGCGACTTCCTGCTCCCGATGTTCCACGAGGGGCTGGGCCAGAAGGCTGATTCACGGAGGTATCCCAACGATGTTGTCGCCGACTTGGTCGGAGACGTGCCCTACATCAACGGGGGAATCTTCGCCGAGCACAAGCTCGAACACGACAACACCATTGAGATCCCCGACGAGATCTTCACCTCGATCTTCGACCTGTTCGACCGCTTCCAGTGGCATCTCGACGATCGCCCGACAGCTTCTCAGAACGAGATCAATCCCGACGTGCTCGGCTACATCTTCGAGCAGTTCGTCAACGAGAAGGACAGCCTCGACAACCGCGGCTCCGACAAAGGCGCTTACTACACGAAGGAAGACGTCACGCACTTCATGGCCAGCAACGCCATCGTGCCCGTGTTCCTTGAGCGCCTGATTGACCGCACCGGAGTCAACCCATGGCGCTACCTTCGCGAAGCTCCCGAACGGTACATCTGGTCAAGCCTGGCATGGGGGACCGACGAGCCGCTGCCGGCCGAGATTGAGGCGCAGCGCACGGCTCGGCGCCGACCTCTGTGGGACGGTCCCGCCAGCGAAGATCTCGGGCTCCCGGGAGAGACCTGGTGGGAAACCGACCGGCGGCGCAACGAGCACGCCAAGCTACTCGCTGCAGCCAAGTCCGGGCACATCGACTCCGTAGACCGAGCAGTCACCGAAAACATCGACCTCGAGCAGCTCGCGGTCGACACGATCGACCAGCTGAACGCCCCAGAGCAAGCGCTGGCCGCGTGGCAGATCCTCACCGCCATACGCGTCATCGACCCGACATGTGGCTCAGGAGCCTTCCTGTTCGCCGGTTTGCGGGTGCTGCAGCCGCTGTACGACGCCACGCTCGATGCTCTGGACCGTCACGTCCGATCGACAGCGTTTCCCGAGGGCGAGGCACTGCTCGAGAACGTCTCCAAGCACGCCAACACCGAGTACTTCGTCCTCAAGCACGCCACCCTCAGCAACCTCTACGGCGTCGACATCATGCGCGAAGCGGTCGAGGTCGCCCGGCTCCGGCTCTTCCTGAAACTCGTGGCATCCATCGACGATCGCAAGGATCTCGAACCGCTCCCCGACCTCGATTTCAACATCAAGCCGGGAAACACTCTCGTCGGAGCCCTCACCGTGGATTCCCTCGAAGAGGACAGCGGCACCCTGTTCACCAGTGACCGGATCACCGATGTCAAGAAGTCCGCTGCGCGGATCTCCGAGCGCTACGCCGCGTTCCGGGAGCGCCAGGAGACCAACGAATCGTCCGTCAGCCTGCGCCGCGAACTTGTCGCGCTGCTCGACGAGGTGCGCCGAGACGTCGATGACCTCTACCACTCAGCAACGATGGTGCCCCAGCCTCTGACGGCATGGGTCGAGACGCACCACCCCTTCCACTGGTTCGTCGAGTTCCCCGAGGTCTTCGAGCAGGGCGGGTTCGACGTCGTGATTGGGAACCCTCCATACGTGAACCGTCGCGAGCTCAGCTACCGCATCACCGGCTTCAAGACAGATGACGTAGACGACATATACGCATCGTGCTGTGAGCGATCCGCACAGATCACCCGCCCCGATGGGCGTCTAAGCCTCATCGTCCCAATCCGCAGCCAGTTCGGCGACCGTGACGAGTCGCTTCGGAAGTACTACGCCGAACGATTCGGCACGATCTGGGTGAGCACGTTTCAGGAGCGGCCGGCAGCGCTGTTCCAGGTCAAGGTACGCAGCACGATTATCACCGCCGCCGGGCAAGGGAAAGCGTCAGAGATTCACACCACGATCACCCATAGTTGGATCGAGCCGTTCCGACCTCACCTGATGGCGACGCTCCGATACGCACGGCGGCCGAACAGCACGAAGACGCCCAACTGGATGCGGTCGAGTGGCGATGCCATGTTCGAACTCATGGACACGTTGCTGGCGAAGGGATCACTGCAGGCATCCTTGGTTCGCGTAAGCGACTTCTCGGTGGGATTCAAGAAGACCGCGACCTACTTCCTCAGCACCTACACGGTGTCGCCGGTGACGTACGAGAAGTCCACCCATGCATCCGTGCCGCTGAACGAGGGAAAGTTGTTCACCCAGCACCGCAACGACCAGCTGGCAGTGAGCGCCGTCGCCGCTTCACGACTGGCCTTTCTGTGGTGGACCTTCACCGGCGACTGCTTCAACGTCACCAAGGGGACCATGTCGGCGATCCCGTTCTCGTTGCGCAGCTGCGACCAGACAACTCGCGACGCGCTGATTGACTTGGGGAAGCGGATCGAGACTGCGTTGCCCGATGTCCAGTCATGGGATCTCAACTCCGGCAAGTACGTCGGCGGCTACGCGGTCCCCGAGCTACGCCACCTCACCGACGAGGCCGACGAGATCATTTTGACCTCGATCGGGCGTATGGATCTGCTGCCAGAAATCCAGTACGCGCACGCCCGCATGTTCAAGAGCACGGGCATGTCTGCAACGACCCTACGCACGCTACCCTTCGAGGTCTCCTAGTCACGCGCACCATCAGCTACTGGTCGCGAGCAAGCTCATCGGCGAAAGCCCGTGTGATCGCTTCCTCATCCGGGAGAGCTCGTTGTGCCTCTTCGCCGAGTTCGTAGCGGCTGACCGCGACCGGCTGGGTTGTTGAAGCGAGTGCGTAGCGAACGACAGTGTCGTTCTTGCCAGCGACGAGCAGGATGCCGACGGTCGGCTGGTGCTTGTCGCGGATCCGAAGCCGGTCGTCGACGACGGCGACGTAGAAGCCGAGCTGCCCGGCGTCGCGCGGATCGAACTTGGTGGTCTTGAGCTCGATGACGACATAGCGCAGCTGCTCGACGTGGAAGAACAATAAGTCGACGTAGAAGTCGTCGCCGTCAATGTCGAAGTGCACCTGGCGGCCGACGAACGCGAAACCAGGGCCGAGCTCGCGCATGGTGTCAAGGATCCGGTCGACCATGCGCTGCTCGAGCTCACGCTCGGACGCATCGCCGTCGACGGCGAGGAACTCGAGCGCGTAGGGGTCCTTCGTGAGCTCCTGCGCCTGGTCGGAGTCCAGCCGCTCGAGCGCGCCGGCGAAGTTGCTTGGCGCAGCGGCCTCCCGCTCGTGCAGGCGGGTCGTGATCTGGTGAGCGAGCATCGGCCGGCTCCACTGGTGGTGTGCGTCCTTCGCGGCGTACCAGTTGCGCGTCTCCTGGTCGTCGAGCTTGTCGAGCAGCTCGATCACGTGTCCCCACGGCAATTGTGCAATGGGTCGTTGCACAATCTCAGTGGCGTCCGGCCAGGCACCAGCGAAGGCCCGCATGTAGAGCAGGTTCCGGCGGGAGAACCCCTTCATCGACGGGAACTCCGCGCGCAGATCTGCTGCAAGGCGATCCAGGACCTTCGATCCCCATCCCTGCTCGGCTTGCCTGTCGATGATGGTTCGGCCGATCTGCCACCACAGCTGCAGCAGTTCGGTGTTCGCCCTCCGCTGCACACGCAGACGCGCCTCGTGCACCTGCCGTTTCAGCTCCTCAAGCGTGGCGGTGTAGTCGTCCGGGATGAGGTCGCTCATGGGCCCGATCCTCCCAGAACGTTCCAACGACGGCCGGCAAGGAGTGGATGAGCTTGTCGGGTCTCTTACACTGAGCTATAGTTAGTAACTGTCAGGGATACAGACTAAATGGAGTGATCATGAGCTCACAGGTTGTCCGCAGTGACACAATCGATCTGCTCGTCTCAGCGCTGATGGTCTTGGGGTTGAGCCCCGATCCAGCGAAGCCTCTGCCGACCGGGGAGCAGTGCGTCACGCACATCGCCGATGGCGTCGGCCGTGAGCTGGCAGAGGCGAACCTCGATGCCGTCAGTCTCTCCGAGGGGTCGAACCCGCCGGAGGCTGCGTATCGCTGGCGGCCGGTGATGGAGGTCGCACTGAGGTATGCCCTGTCGCCCGCGACGGCTGTTCAGGTGGAGGCGGCGCGCCGCTACTTGGTTCGCAACTGCGCCGCGCACCCAGGGTGGGAGCAGTCGCAGGCGCGACAGATCGTGGCTCGCCTTGGCGAGAGCTTGCGGCGGGGCCCGCTGCAGCGGTGGCCTCGAGAGAGTCACGGCGACTTCCGCGGCATCGCCGTCTGCGTTCCCGGATGGACTCGAGACGACGGGTTCCCGGCGCTGCAGTCGAGGGCTGACGCATGAGCACCCCGTCGCGGCCGAGCGGTCCCCTTCCTGCGGCGCTCCAGCGTCGCTTGCGGCGCCAACTGATGGTGCTCGTGTTCGCGGGCGCAGCAGGCCTTGCGGGATGGCTCGGTTTTCTCGTGATGCCGATTCTCGATCGGGTGCTGCTCGTGGGGCTGCTGCTGTTGTTGTCCTACGCGCTGACGGTCTCGCTCATCGACTTCTTCCGTCGGGAGTAGGTGAGGTGAGATGGCCAGGCAGACGATCAGCTGGACACAGGGTGTGCGATTCACCGCCACCGTCGATGTCGACGAGAGCGAGCTCACGCGGTGGGCGTCCGGCGCAGTTCACGTGCGCACCATTGACGGCGAGGTAACTCGTTCAGCCGGCAGCGAGGATGTGTCACGGATGCTCGGGTCGAATCAGCACCTGCGTGCCGCGCTGTTGCAGTCGTGGGTGGCTGAGAAGGCTCAGGAGCAGCAGTGAGGGCGCCCGCACGCGGACGCCCTCACTGCTGCGGTGGTCAGACGAGTCGAGCGACTGGCGGAGAAGCAATATTGAAGGTTGCGCTATTCGCAAGCACGCGTCGATCCGCTCATGCCTTTGAGCGACAGCTAGCAGATCGTCGTCCGCCGAGTGTGGTGGGCTTGTACCTCTCCTCTGTTGCGGAGATCTCCGGGCAGGCGCGTCCCGCTGACGAGAGCCACAAACTCCAGGCGGAGTCTCTTCGGTGGTTGCTCTGATCACGTCGTTCGATACACTCGGAATGTGCATTTGTACTTCCTGTGACGGCTGAGTAAGGCCTACCGCGCTCGTTGAGTCGTCCGAGCCTGCGGCGGCCGCTCGTTCTCGACCCTGCACGGGTCGCCGTCACCTTGCGCACCCTCGCACGCTTCATAGCCGTGCGGTGCGTCGTTTCCGAAGGATACGAATGCTCTCCCTCAACACCCCTCTACCAGCGCGCCATCGCGCGCAGCTCATCGCCTCCGACGTCTCCGTAACGCGCGGAGCCACCCCCGTCCTCAGCCACGTCGACCTCACGGTCACGGCCACCTCGCGAGTAGCGATCGTGGGCGAGAACGGCCGGGGGAAGTCGACGCTCCTGCACGTCCTCAGCGGCGCTCTCACCCCGGACAGCGGAGTAGTGCAGCGACTCGGGACGGTCGGCATAGCCGAACAAGAGATGCCGACCGGCGGCAACCGCACAGTGGGCCAGGCGGTCGCGGAAGCGATCGCGCAGCCGCTCGCCGCCGTTGCGGCCCTCGATTCGGCCGCGGTGTCACTCGCCGCAGGCGTCCCCGGCGCCGAAGAACGATACGCCGCCGCATTGGAACACGCCGAAGTCCTCGATGCGTGGGATGCCGAACGGCGGGTGCAGATCGCGTTGGAAGCACTCGACGCCGAAACGGAGCCATCCCGGCGCCTGGACGACCTCTCCGTCGGGCAGCGCTATCGAGTCCGTCTGGCGTGCCTGCTCGGCGCCGACGACGATTTCCTGCTCCTCGACGAACCCACAAATCACCTCGATCGAAGCGGCCTCGAGTTTCTGACCACGCAACTGCGGTCGCGAAACGGCGGCGTGGTCGTCGTCACCCATGATCGCGCGCTGCTCTCCGACGTCGCGGAGACGATCGTGGACCTCGACCCGACCCCGGATGACCGGGTGCGCGTGTACGGCAACGGTTATGCCGGCTACCGCGAGGGCCGGCGCGCCGAGCGCGAACGGTGGGAGCACGAATTCGAGCGACAGCAGACCGAGCTCGCGCGGCTGCAGGACAGTCTCAGCTCGGCGCAGAACCGACTCGTCTCGGGGTGGCGACCAGAGAAGGGAACCAACAAGCACGGACGGGCCACGCGCGCGGGCGGGCTCGTGCAGAGCGTGCATCGCCGGCAGGAGCAACTCGAAGCGCACGCGGTGACTGTTCCCGAGCCGCCGCAAGTGTTTCGCTTCCCGGAGCTTGCGACCCGAACCGGAGCGGTGCTGTTGAGCGTGGAGGACGTGACCGTGACCGGCAGGCTTACGCGCCCGGCGGCGTTCTCTCTGTCACACCGCGGGCGTCTCGTAGTGACCGGACCCAACGGGGCCGGCAAGTCCACACTGCTGAGCGTCGCAGCGGGAGACCTCCGCCCGGACACCGGCACCGTTCGTCGCCCGCAGAACGTGCGGCTCGCTTTTCTGCGCCAAGAGTCGGAGCTGCCGCTGGATCGTCGCGCGAGCGAGTTCTACGCAGCCCACGTCGACGCGCTCGTTCCATCGCGTGAGGCAGTCGGTCTCTCGCAGCTCGGGCTCCTGCGCGCCCGCGAATCGAGCAAGCGGATAGGTGAGCTGTCGATGGGCCAGCAACGGCGCCTCGAGCTGGCCCTGGTGCTCGCCACCAAGCCGCACGTGCTCTTGCTCGACGAACCGACCAACCACCTATCGATCGCGCTCGTCGACGAACTGACCGACGCGCTCAACGCCACCCAAGCGGCTGTTGTCGTATCCACCCACGACCGGCAGCTTCTCCGCGACGTCGAAGGCTGGCCGGCACTGCAACTGGAAGCTACGACCGAAAGCGAGGCGCTCGTATGACCCGCGAGACTCCCGACCGGCTGCGGGCGCTGCGCCCTCTCGCTACCCGCGACTACCGGCTGCTGTTCGCGGCCGTCGGTATCGAAGTCTTCGGCACCGGCATGTGGACCATCGTCATGGTGTTTCAGGTGCTCGCACTCGACGACAGCCCCCTTGCCCTGTCAGCCGTCGCTACCGGGCTCAGCCTCGGCCTCTTCGCTTTCTCGGTCCTCGGCGGGGTGGTAGCCGATCGCTTCTCGAAGCGGCGGATCATCATCACCGTGCAGGGACTCACCGCGGCGGTCATGGCCGCCGTCGCGGTGCTGTCCCTCACGGGCGCGATCGAGTTGTGGCATGTCGGGCTCGCCTCGTTCGCCATGGGCGCGGGTAGTGCGTTCTTCTACCCGGCCTACAGCGCCTACCTCCCCCAAGTACTACCGCCCGAACAACTGCTCGCCGCAAACGGGCTCGAAGGGGCTCTCCGGCCCTCGATGGGGCAGGGCCTCGGACCCGCCCTCGGAGGGATCATCGTCGGGGCGTTCTTCCCCGCCATCGGAGCGGTCATCGTCGCCGCGTCCTACGCAGTCGCGTTCGTCATCACACTGTTCCTCAGCCGCCGGGAGGAAACCACCGAACCGGAACAGTCGCAGCAACGCACGAGCGTGTGGGGCGACCTCAAAGCCGGGGTCCGCTACGTCGCCCGCACCCGCTGGCTGCTATGGACCCTGATCTTCGGATCATCCCTCGCGCTCATCATCCAGGGCCCAATCGAGGTACTTCTCCCCTTCCTCACCCGCGACCGATTCGACGACGCCGAAGCAACGTTCGGACTACTACTCGCCGCCTACGGAATCGGAGGCGCCATCGGATCGCTGATCGTGTCGTCACTCAAACTGCCCCGGCGATACCTGACACTGATGATCGGCCTCTGGGGCGGCGGAACCCTCCCGCTCGTGCTCATCGGCCTCGCCAACAACCTAATAGTGATGCTCGCCACACTGTTCGCGGTCGGAGCTGCCACAGGAGCCGGCGTGGTGATCTGGGGCACACTGCTTCAACGCCTCGTGCCACCCGAAATGATCGGCCGTGTCGCCAGTCTCGACTTCTTCGTCTCCATCGCGTTCATGCCCGTCTCGATCGCCATCGCCGGGCCCCTATCGCTGATCGTGCCGATACCAGCCATCTTCATCGTGGCCGGCGTCGCGCCGACGCTGCTCGCCATCGTCGCGCTTCTAGCCGGACGCATGCGGGACGTCGAGACGAGACACCCCCTGGACACTTGACCCAGCGCCGCACTGCGTCCCTGATTGTTAGCGTCCTGGAAGGAATTGACTCGGCTTGGAGTTCTCGGGCCGCGGCTGCCTGAACCCACTCCGATGTGCCCTCAGCGGGGGAGGAAATCTGCTCTCGCGGCGACGAACTCGGAATTGTCGCGTTGCGAGAACTGCGACCATCGGCTCGCTGTCTGCGGCGTGATTCCCATCTGAACGGCCACGATAGCGGCGGGGAGGTCGCTAGCGAGGGCGAGCATGGCGTAGTTCCGGGCGATCCGCGGGCTGACCCCGGCCCGCGCTATCCACCGTCCGAGGGTCGTGGGATGGATCGGCTCGTGGTGTCGTCGGGGAGATGGGAATAGATACGATCCCTCACCGGCTCGCCGAGTCGCCCCCGGATTCTGCTCAGCTTCTTTCACGAGCTGCGCGAAGAGTTGAGCGACCGAGTTCGGGATCTCGATGGGTTCTGTCGATAGCGCGAGATACGTTCGTCCTCCGGCTGTACTGGTGTCGACAGTGGTGAGCCGGTGGATGCGGTCGGTTCGAGCTCCGTAAAGGAGCACGAGCAGCGCGGCAACCCTGGTCGCGAGGCTCACCGTGTCGTCCGACCCGGCGATAAACGTGCGGACCAGAGCGTGATGCTCGTCCTCCCCGCTGACCTCGCTCGGCCTGGCCTGCTGTCCGCGCTCGACGCGGAGTCCCGGATACTGGCCGGTGGACCTGAGCCACGAGATGAACGGTGCGATGTCGCCGGTGCGGGCTGCGTTGCCGCCGACCCACCGGTCTAGGACCTCCTGTGTCAGCGCGGAGAAGCCCGCCCCTTCTTGCTCGACGTGCTGCAGGAGTCGCGCGGCCGCGCGGATCCGTTCACGCGCGGAATCTGCGACACCGACCGTGGTACGGCGGCGTCCTGCCCGCCGCCGCACAGTCCGCAGCACCTTCCATTGTGCATAGGGAGTGATCTCGGCGGCATGGTGTGAAGGAAGCTGGATCAGGTACTCGTCGACCCATGTTTCGAGCCGCTCAGTCTGCTCATCTCGTACCGGGAGAACGCCGACGTCGACCAGGAGCGCACGGAGATGATGTCGCGCCTGCCCAGGCGGACACGCGTCAACGCGCGCATGCGTGATCGACTCTTCCGACCCGATCGCTCGGAGCAGAGCTCTCGGGGTGGGCTTGAGCAGCCATCTCATGGTCGAGTCCACGCGACCTCGATAAACGAGCGCGTCCGGGAGCCCGGCCAAACGCCCGGGGATCACCCCCGTCGCGGACGCGAGGAGGTCGCCGGCGGCTCGAACGACGGAGCAGCGGATGCAGGTGTTCTCGAAGTGCTGCTCACCCGGGGCGCCACACGTGGCACAGACGTAGTCGCGCGTCGACCCTGCACACGGCCCGCAAACGCGCTCCCCTCGGTCATCGCGACCGATGAGCGCTTTCACCTGCCCACAAGACCCGCAGCCGTCGGGGTGGCGGAGCTCGCGTCGATAGCACACGCCGCATATAGACCCGAGGGGCCAGGTCGTATGAACCGCGCGCTTCTCACCGCAGATGGCGCACTCGGCGATGGGGGTGCGGTAGCAGCTGTGGCACAGATCTGCTACGCCATTCTGGTGGCGGGTTGCGACGCGTCGCTCCCGTCCGCATTGTCCGCACGCTCTGACCGGTGCGGAGTAGCAGCGCTGGCAGAGATCCTGACCGTCCACGATGGCGGTGACGTGATCGACACGGCCGCATCCCGCACACGCCCGCTTAGGGCGCGCGCAGTGCCCGCAGAGTGGTGCGCCGTCCTCGGCTCGAGCGCTGGGCGCACGGATGCGACCACAGCGCGAGCACTCCATACGTCGGCTGACGTTGTAGCACGGTCGGCAGAGCCCTCCACCGTCGGGGAGTCGTTTCACCCGCGGGGCGCGGCTTCCGCACTCGGAGCAAGGATGCTCCGGCACCACGGTCATTTCGAATGCCCGGGCCGATTGATCGTCGTTCGGCGGGCGGATACTCGGCTCTTCCGCGGGATGACTTCCCCGGAAGCCTTCCTGGCGGACGCCTCGACGATGCGGGGTTCGATGAGGTCGTTGGGTGTGCACTCAAGGATGTCGCACAGCGCGATCAGCGTAACCATGCTCAGGCGCTGCGGCTGACCCGTCACCAGCCGGTAGGTCTGCTCCCGGGAGAGCGCGACACCACGCTCAGCGAGCAGCGGCTGCAGGTCCGTCGTGGCGAACATTCCACGCTCCGCCATCTTCGCTCGCAGATGCCAGACGTAGTCCATCTCTTTCACCGTGCTGCCTCCTCGAAGTCGGCGCCGTAGCGGGTGTGAATAGCTTGGGTGAGCAGCCGGTTCCGGTACTCGTTAGAGACGCCGACGTAGATCGCGGTCGTCGAGGAAAACGAGTGCCCCACCTGCTCCTGAATGAACCGCTCCGGGTAGTCGAACTCCACCAGGTGCGTCACGTACGAGTGCCGCAACGAATGCAGATCCAACGAAGAGTCGATCCCCGCGGCATCACGAGCTGTACAGAACGCTTCGTTCGCCGCACGCCTGCTCAGCCTCGTGCCCCGTTCGGTCACCCACAGAGCAGGCGACGAACTCGACGATGACGACAACGCCGGCCGAACCTCATCGAGGTAGTGCGCCAGCGTCTCCGCGATCCAGCCCATCTCCGGAACGGTGAGCACCGTGCGCCGCTTCGACGGGCCCCCGCGGCTCGCTTTGCCATGGCGCACCGACAGTGCACCGAATCGGTCTAGGTGCGGCAGCTTCGCGTTGCGGCGGAGATCCACGAGATCAAGCATGACCGCCTCACGTCTTCGCAACCCGAACGCATAGACGCACTTGAGAAGCGCGGCGTCCCGCACGGCCTGAACCGCACCCTTTCGCCGTCGCGACAGGATCCGTGCGGCGAGCCCGTCGGCCGCATCGAACAGCGCCTGGACTTCGTCGAATGTCAACGGTCGCCGCGCGGCATCGCCCTCGTACTCGCTGACATGCACAATCGAGTTGTCCTCATGGAACACCTGTCTGGGTGCAGCGCCAAAACGCGCTTCACACTCGGACAGCCAGGGATATCGAGGATCAGTGATGTACTCGCAGAACATCTTGATGTCGATCTCGTATCCACGCAGCGTCGATAGCCGCAACGGCTTCACGCCCGAGCGCAGCTCACTGATCCACGCCTCCGCCTCCGCCGGCGTCCATTGCCACGGGTACATACCCGTGAAGTCCACGAACCGGCGCACGAGCCGCTCTCTCGCCGCAATCGTCGGAGCCTTCAAGAAGCGAGCAATCTGCTGGGCTCGCCACCCATTCAACATCCCGTCGAGCACGGCTCCCTCAGGGTCAAGATGAATGACATTCCGCGCGGAGACGAGCCGCTGCGCAGACGATGGATCAACTTCAAGCACATCCTCATGATGCATCCACTACAACATTGATGCAAATGAAGTACTCTGGGTGATCAAGAGTGGCGCAGAGACCCCCGGCCCCCTCGACATCCTTCTTGAGCTCAGGCTCTACCGCGCGGGCGATCGCGCTTCGCGCGTTGCATCGGATGGCAATATCGCCCGTTTGGCGAGCTCGTCGATCTTGTCTGGCCGGAACCCGGACCAATGGTCCTCGTCGGTGATGACGACCGGCGCCTGCAGATAGCCGAGGGCCTTGACGCGCTCGAGCGCATCGGCGTCCTGGCTCATGTCGACGACCTGGTAGTCGATGCCTTTCGAGTCCAGCGCTCTGTACGAGGCCGAGCATTGGACGCATGAAGGCTTGCTATAGACAAGCGGGCTGTGTTGCATTTCCTGCAACTGTGCGGGTTGGCGCATGATCGTTGATCTGGCGCGGAAACGAAGCCG
>NZ_JBXAFF010000028.1:0-38608 GCF_058792815.1 Microbacterium sp. MPR-TSA4 | reverse complement strand
GCCACCGACCCCGGCCACCGACCCCGGCCCCGGCCCGGCCGCGGCTCAGTCGGCTCAGTCGGCGTCGGGGGCGGCGGCGACGCCGGCGTCGGCATCGGCCGCGGCGCGCTGTTCGGGGGTGAGGCGGCGGCGCTGCGCCTTCGACGGGCGGATCGCGGGCACGTCGCCGACGATCGGCACCGGTGTGCGATACAGGTGCACGCCGTAGCGGGCCACCAGTCCGATCAGCACCATCAGCTTGTTGCGGGGCCCGAGCAGGCTCGCGATGTGGACGAACAGCCACGTCATCCACGCGACCGATCCGGTGAGCGCCACCGTCTTGCGCAGCAGCGGGATCTTGCCGAGGAAGCGCAGACGGTGCAGCACCGGCAGGTTCGCGATGCCGGGGAGCTCCCCGATCGCCGAGCGACGGCCGATGATCGCGAGCTGACCCTTGTCGTAGTAGGAGAACGGCGCGGTCGGCTCGCCCGCGATGAGGCGCACGATCTGGCGCGCCACGTGCTCACCGCCCTGGATGGCCGGCTGCGCCAGCTGGGGCAGATCCTGCGGCGCGATCGCGACGTCGCCGGCGGCGAAGACCCCGGGCAGCCCCACGACCTGCAGGTCCTCCCCGACACGGATGCGGTCGCCCTTGTCCAGCGGCAGGCTCCAGTCGCGCACCTCCTCGTGCGGCGCGACACCGGTCGCCCACACGGTGAGATCGGACGGCAGCACGGTGCCGTCCGAGAGCACGACGGCATCCGGTCGCACCTCGTCCACGCCCGCCCCGAGACGCAGCTCGACGTCGCGGCGCCGCAGCTGGGCGGCCGCGTAGTCGCGGAGCTTCGGGATGAACGGCTTGAGGATCTCGCTGCGCTGCACGAGCGTGATGCGGAAGGCATCGCCGTCGAGCTCGGGGTACGCCGGCTCGAGGCCCTGGTCGCGCAGCTCGGCGAGGGCACCGGCCATCTCGATGCCGGTCGGCCCGCCGCCGATCACGACGACCGAGAGCCCCTTGGTGCGGCCGCCCTGCACCGCGACGCGCTCCAGACGGGTGAAGAGCGTGTCGCGGATCGCGATCGCCTGCGAGCGGGAGTACACGGCGAACGAGTTCTCCTTCGCCCCGGGGGTGCCGTGATACGCCGTGGTGACGCCGTTCGCGACGAGCAGGTAGTCGTACGACATCTCCTGACCGTCGAGCAGACGCACGGTGCGGGCATCGGTGTCGATCTCCATGAGGTGCTCGTGCACGACGTCGAGGTTGGGCTGGCGCACGCGCAGGCTTCGCAGGAAGTGGGTCACGTCGCCGGGGTTCAGCCCGCCGGTGGCCACCTGGTACAGCAGCGGCTGGAAGGTGTTGTAGACGCGCCGGTCGACGAGCGTCACGCGCACCGGTGCGTGGCGCAGGGCCCGCGCCGCGCTGATTCCGGCGAAGCCCCCGCCGATGATGACCACGTGCGGCCTCGCATCCGGAACCGGGTTCGTCGCGCCGTCAGAAGCCAGGGGAGCGGATGCCGTCATAGCCGCAGATTACCGCGACGCCGTGACGAGCTCGTGTCGCCCGCCTCCGGATGGGAGGTGGGACAATGGGGTCATGACGCCCACCGCCGACCACCGCATCGAGACCGCCCAGGTGCGGCGCAGCCCGCGGTACGCGGTGTTCCTCCTGGCGGGCGCTGCCCTCGGCGTCCTGGTCGCCCTGGTGCTGACCTTCGCGTTCGACGGCACCGAGAACGTCAGTGCGACGACGGGTGTGACCTACTCGACCTCGCAGGTCTTCGGCTTCGTGTGCCTCTTCGCGATCCCCCTCGGCATCGCCGTCGGCGGCGTGGTCGCGCTGGTGCTCGATCGCTCCCTCGCCCGCCGCGCCCGCGAGGTGCGCGTCGATCACGAGGTCATCACCGTCGACGACGCCGAGTAAGCCCCGTTCGCACGACCGTCGCCGCCCGAGGGCCGGCGATCTGCCGGCAGCAGGCGGTTCTCGCCGCGAACGGCCTGTTCCGGGCCGCTCGCCCGCCCGGGCCGCTCGCCTAAGCCCGTGCGCCGTGACAGCGGATGCCGCGATCAGGCGATATCGGCGATGATCGGCCCCACGGCGGCGTCGAAGGCCGCGATGTCGCCGCGCAGACCGTCGGTGACCGCGATCGTCAGCGCGCCGATCCACCACACGCCGCGCTGCGTGAACGGAAGCACCTGGACGTTCAGCTCGAACGAGTGCGCGCGGCGCCCCACCACCCGCTCGTGCTCGGCGATCGCGCTCGCGTAGGCCCGGTATGACGCCCCGCTGCCGAGGCTGGAACGGTAGCGGCCGTTCGCGGATCGCGCGTACGCCACCGCATCCTCGCCGTGGGGGGCGATCGCCGCCTGCAGCTCGGTGAACCCCTCGACCGGCAGCGCGACGTAGGTGTCGAACCCGTCGATCAGCTCCAGCGGCACGGGCGAAGGGTTCGCCTGCGGCTCGACGGTCAGGTCCCAGTACGCGCGCCACTCGCGCTCGATCGCCGGCCGATCGTCGTACTCGCCCATCTCGGCGCGAGCCGTCGGCGGGATGCCGCGCAGGTGCGGCAGCTCCTCGGGAAAACGGATGCCGAGCACCTGACGCAGATACAGGGCGACGAGGACGGGAAGGCTCGCATCTTCGCGCACGATCCATTCCGGTGTTCCCGCCGCTGCCATGCCGCCATCCTAGGGACAGCGGTCGGGCCGGCGACAGGGTGCGCGCCTCGCGTAGTCTGAGGGCATTCTCGGAGCCGGACCATGACGGTCGGCCGCAGGGGGAGGGGCACACGATGGGCGTCGACTTTCCGGAGGGGTCGGTCGTCGTCACGACCGCGGGCGGCGATGTCGTCATCCTGCGCATCTGCGACCTGTGCGGGGCCGCGGTCGTCGATGCGAACGACACCGATCTCGCGTTCCACCGGCGCTGGCACCGGCTCACCGGCTCCGGCAACTGGATCGATCCCGCGACCGGTCGTCACCACGGCCCGGGGAACCCGCACGATCCCTCGGCGTCGTAGGCCTCTCCTGCGCGGTCGGCGCCGCAGCGTCGCCCGCACGCACGGCCGGATGCCGCGGTCCGCGCGCCCCGCCCCTGCCGGTAGGCTGTTCGCGTGGCAGAAGCCCCACAGAACCCCTATTCCGAAGCCGGCGTCGACACTGCGGCGGGAGACCTCGCCGTCGAACTGATGAAGTCGGCGGTTCGTCGCACCCACGGGCCCGAGGTGCTGGGCGGTGTGGGCGGCTTCGCCGGCCTGTTCGACGCCTCGGCGCTGCAGGCGTACGAGAAGCCGCTGCTGGCGACCTCGACCGACGGCGTCGGCACGAAGGTGGCCATCGCGCAGGCCCTCGACAAGCACGACACGATCGGCCAGGACCTCGTCGGCATGGTCGTCGACGACATCGTCGTGGTCGGCGCGAAGCCCCTCTTCATGACCGACTACATCGCGTGCGGCAAGGTCTTCCCCGAGCGCATCGCCGACATCGTCCGCGGCATCGCCTCCGGGTGCGAGCAGACCGGCACGGCGCTCGTCGGCGGCGAGACCGCGGAGCACCCGGGTCTGCTCGGCGTCAACGACTACGACGTCGCGGGAGCGGCGACCGGTGTCGTGGATGCCGGTGACGTGCTCGGCGCCGACCGCGTGCAGCCGGGCGACGTGGTGCTGGCCCTGGCATCCAGTGGTCCGCACTCCAACGGGTACTCGCTCATCCGCCACATCGTCGCGGGCACGGGCCTCAGCTACGGCGCCCACGCCGCGGACTTCGGCCGCACGTGGGGCGAGGAGCTGCTCGAGCCCACCCGTCTGTACACGCTGCCGCTGCTGAACCTGCTCACCGCCCTGCCCGGCGCGGTCCACGCGCTCAGCCACGTGACCGGTGGTGGCATCGCCGCGAACGTGGCCCGCGTGCTCCCGCCGCAGGCGTGGGTCGAGATCGACCGCTCCACGTGGTCGCCGACGCCCGTGTTCCGCGTGCTCGCCGACCTCGGCGGACTGCGGCTCGAAGACACCGAGGGCACCTGGAACCTCGGCATCGGCTTCGTCGCCGTCGTCTCGGCGGCGCAGGCGGATGCCGCGGCATCCCTCCTGTCGGCGGCCGGCATCGCGACGTGGCAGGTCGGCGTCGTGCACGAGGGGGCCCGTCCCGACGGGCACTTCGAGCAGGGTGCCAAGGGCGTGGACGGCGGCGCCGTGCGTCTGGTCGGCGCGTACTCATCAGCGGTTTAGACGCAGAAACGGATTGAGCTACACCACATGTGCGGAATCGTCGGCGTCGTCGGACAGGGCCCGGTCAACCAGGACATCTACGACTCGCTCCTGCTGCTGCAGCACCGCGGTCAGGACTCCACCGGCATCGCGACGGCGGAGACCAACGGCGTCTTCCACCTCTTCAAGGCGAAGGGCCAGGTGCGCGAGGCCTTCCGCACCCGTGACATGCGCGCCCTCCTCGGCAACATCGGCCTCGGGCACGTGCGCTACGCCACCAAGGGCACCGCGTCGAGCGAGGAGGAGGCGCAGCCGTTCTACGTCAACGCCCCTTACGGCATCGTGCTGGTGCACAACGGCAACCTCACCAACACGCGTGAGCTGACCAAGGAGCTCTTCAGCAAGGACCGCCGCCACCTCAACACCAGCTCCGACACCGAGCTGCTGGTGAACGTGCTGGCCAACGAGCTGCAGTCCTCGATCTCCGGGTTCGAGCTCGACCCGGCACAGGTCTTCCAGGCGGTCACCCGCGTGCACGAGCGCGTCGAGGGGTCGTACGCCACGATCGCGCTGATCGCCGGATACGGCCTGCTCGCCTTCCGCGACCCGTTCGGCATCCGCCCCCTCATCCTGGGCACGCGCCCCGCGGTGGATGCCGAGGGCACCGCCACCGGCCGCTACGAGTGGATCGTCGCCTCCGAGTCGCTGGTGCTGGAGAACGGCGGTTTCGAGGTCGTCCGCGACGTCGAGCCCGGCGAGGCCGTCTTCATCGACCTCGAGGGACGCCTGCACACCCAGCAGTGCGCGACGAACCCGCAGCTCGTGCCCTGCTCGTTCGAGTACGTCTACCTCGCCCGTCCCGACTCGGTCATGAACGGCATCTCGGTGTACGAGGCGCGCCTGCGGATGGGCGAGCGTCTCGCCGACACGATCGCCAAGTACACGCCGGCGGGGGCGATCGACGTCGTCATGCCCATCCCCGACAGCTCGCGACCCGCCGCCATGCAGGTGGCCCGCAAGCTCGGCATCGAGTATCGCGAGGGCTTCTACAAGAACCGCTACGTCGGTCGGACCTTCATCATGCCGGGGCAGGCGGTGCGCAAGAAGAGCGTCCGCCAGAAGCTCAACGCGATGTCGAGCGAGTTCAAGGGCAAGAACGTGCTGCTCATCGACGACTCGATCGTCCGCGGCACGACGTCCAAGGAGATCATCCAGATGGCCCGGGATGCCGGGGCCAAGAGCGTCACGTTCGCCTCGGCCGCCCCGCCCGTGCGCTACCCGCACGTGTACGGCATCAACATGCCGTCGCGGCACGAGCTCGTCGCCCACGGCCGCACGATCCCCGAGATCGCGGCGGAGCTGGGCGCGGACTACATGGTGTACCAGGAGATCGACGACCTGAAGGCCGCGATCCTCGAGGGAGCGCCCGACGTCGAAGACCTCGACATGAGCTGCTTCGACGGGCGGTACATCACCGGCACGGTGTCGGACGAGTACCTCGCCTGGGTCGAGGGCACGCAGGAGAGCTGACCCCGCGCGTCGGGAACGTTTCGACTCGGCGCTGCGCGCCTGCCCCCCGGTGGTTGAGCGAGCGCAGCGAGTCGAAACCCCTGCGCCCGCCCTAGGCTGGATCGGGTGACCGCTCCCCGCCCCCGATCCCTCTGGCGGGGAAGGCTCCTCGCACTCGCGGGCGTCGTGCTCGTCGCCTTCTCGCTGCGCTCCGCCGTGGCGGCGCTGTCTCCGATCCTCGCCGAGGTGCAGGAGGACTTCGCGGTGCCGACGTGGGTCGTCGGCCTCATCGGCACCGCCCCTCCCGTCTGCTTCGCCGTGTTCGGCATCGTGACGCCGATGCTCGAACGGCGTTTCGGGCTGCAGCGGCTGGCGGCGGCATCCATGGTCGTCGTGACGGCGGCGCTCATCTGGCGCGCGCTCGCCGGCGACGCCGTGACGCTGCTGGTGGCCACCGCGGTGCTGTTCGCCGCGGTCGGCGTCGGCAACGTGGTCCTGCCGCCCCTGATCAAGGCGTACTTCCCCGATCGCATCGGCACGATGACCGCGCTCTACTCCGCGTTGCTCGCCGTGGCGGCCTTCGTGCCGCCGCTGGTCGCGGTGCCCGTCGCGGATGCCGCGGGGTGGCGCTTCTCGCTCGGGATGTGGGCCGTCTTCGCGTTGCTCGCGGTGGTGCCGTGGGTCTCTCTCGTCGTCCGGGCCCGTACCTCCGCCGCGCAGCAGTCGGCGGTCGCGATCGAGGAGCCCGCGCCGGGGGTGCTCGGACGCCTGCCGCGACTGTCGCTGGCGTGGGCACTGGCGGCGACCTTCGGCATCTCCGCCGCGAGCGTGTACGCGTGTTTCGCGTGGCTCCCGGTCGTGCTCGTCGACGTGGCCGGGGTCTCGCACGCCGAGGCGGGCGCGCTGCTCTCGCTGTTCGGCGCGATGGGCCTGCCCTGGTCGATCCTGGTTCCGATCGTCATCACGCGGTGGCGACGCGTCGGCGTGATCTACGCGGTCGCCCTGGTGGCGGGTCTCGCCGGTGTCGGGGGCATGGTGCTGGCCCCGACGGCCGCCACGATCCTGTGGGTCGTCCTGCTGGGCACCCCGCAGGCGCTGTTCCCCGCCGTGCTCGTGCTCATCCAGCTGCGCACGCGCACGCACGAGGGCGCCGTGGCGCTGAGCGGTTTCGCGCAGAGCGTGGGCTACGCGATCGCGGCGCTGTTCCCGCTGATGTTCGCGGTGGTGCACGAGCTGACCGGCAGCTGGCAGCCGGTGCTCCTCGTCTTCGGCGCGCTGTTCCTGGCGGCGATCCCGACCGGGATCATCGTGTCGAAGCCGCGGACGATCGAAGACGAGTGGGAGCGCCGCCACGGCGTGTGGTGAGGATCAGTGCGGTGCCGGGCCTGTGACGAACGTCGGAGATTCCGACGACGCCGCGGTCCACGCCCGCACGCTCCTGCCTTCACAGAATCAGCGCGCTGAAAAGTCCGACGTTGCACACGTGACGCCGTTCAGCACGGCATGACGAGGGCGTCAGGCTGTCTCCAGCTCGTCCTCGTCGTCGGCATACTGATCGGCCCACTTGTCGACGTACGGGTCGTCCTCGTGGTGTCCGAGCTCCTTTTCGAGCGCGGAGTAGTTCACGGTGTAGGTGTCGTACTTCAGCTCGCGAGCGATCTTGGTGTGCTTCGCTTTCTGACGGCCACGCCCCATGCGAGACCCCCTCATTTCTGAGTCACGGACGATGCGGTGTTCCGCACTTTGGTCCGGCGCATTCACGATGCGGTTGACGATCCGGCTTCCTGCCGGGAAGAGTAGCATTCAGAATAACACGGTGCCCCCGGCGCCTCGCGGTGCGGGGGAGGACGGGGAGGGTGTCATGGTCGATTCGGATGAGAGCCCGGTCCCGCTCCACGCGGTCGTGGTCGGCGCGATCCCCGACCAGCCGGCGCGGGTGCTCAAAGAGGCGGCGCGGTACGCGAAGCTCTTCCAGGCGCCCCTGATCGTCGCCCACGTCGATGTCACGCGGTTCGTCACGTACGAAGATCCCGACGGTTATGTGCATTCGGCGCCGATCGACATCGACCTCGCCGTCGGAGAGGTGCAGCTCGCCGCGGTGCGGGATGCCGCGGCATCCGCGCTCGAGGGTTCGGGCGTGGAGTGGACGGTCACGCAGCTCGTGGGCGACCCGGCGCTGGCGATCAAGCATCTCGCCGAGCGCGCGCAGGCGCGCCTGATCGTCGTGGGGACGCGACGCCGCGGGTTCGGCGAGTCGATCCGCGAGTTCTTCACGGGCTCGGTCGCCGCGCGGCTCGCGCACCGCCAGTCGCGCCCGATCCTCGTGGTCCCCCTGGAGGAGCCGCTCGGCGACGATACTCCCTGGCCCACGTAGCTCTCTTCTCCCCCCCCCCGCGAGCCGCTATACCGCGGCCGAGCCGCCATCCGCTGTGCTGTACACCGCGTGGCGGCTCGCACAGGGGATAGCGGCTCGGCAGGCAGGCGGAGGATCAGCGCAGGGCGCGGGTCAGCGCGGCGATCGCGTCGTCGAGCGCACGCGACAGGTCGTCGACGGCGGATGCCGCGAGTTCGCCGCCGTGTGCGAGATGCGTGCGCACATCGGCGCGCACGGTCGCCCGGAACTCGCCGAGGATCGCCTCGGTGCGCCGCAGCTGCTCGCGGGACGACGCGCGCGCGTCATCCGACGGCGACGCGGATGCCGAGGCGCGGGCCTCGTCGCGATCGCGCTGCGCCTGGGCGCGCTCCGACTGGGCCGACGCCGCCAGATCCGCGCGGAGGCTCTTCATCGCCTCGCGCACGCTGCCGCGCACCTCGTCGGCGATGAGGCGGACGCTGTCGGCGAGTCCTGCCTCGATGCCCTCGAGCTCGTGCGCCCGCGCGGAGACCTCGGCGCGGCCCGCGTCCGTGATCTCGTAGACGGTCTTGCGACCGTCGACCACTTTCGTGACCAGGCCCTCCTCCTCCAGCTTGGACAGCCGCGGGTAGATCGTGCCGGCGCTCGGCGTGTACGTGCCGCCGGTGCGATCCGACAGCGCCTGCATCAGGTCGTAGCCGTGTCGGGGCGACTCGTCGAGGAGGTTCAGCAGGTAGAGGCGCAGGTCGCCGTGCGAGAAGACGGGGGGCATCGTCAGACCTCCTCGGCGGTCGCGGGGGCCGCGGCATCCGGGGTCGCCGTGGCCCGACGCAGCACCGTGACGTCGCCCGACACGGAGTTCGCGCGGACGTCGGCGAAGCTGCCGCTGAGCTCGCCGACCGAGTCGACGTAGTTCGAGGGCCCGGAGGTCGAGCGCTTGACGCCGTCGACCATGAGGCGGCCGCTGACGCTGCGCAGCACGAAGTTGGTCGGGTGGCCTTCGTCCAGGCGCACGGTGGCGTCGCCGGAGACCGTGTTGAGGCTGACGACGTCGACGCGGTCGGTCGAGTCGACGAGCATGCCGCCCGACACGGTGTCGATGGTCGCCTTGCGGATGCTGCCCGTCGCCGCGACGTCGCCGGAGACCGAGTTGGCGCTCAGGGTGCCGTCGAGTCCGCGGATCTGCACGTCGCCCGAAACCGCGTTGACCGACAGGTCGCCCGTCAGGCCGTCGACGATGATGTCGCCCGACACGGTGTTCAGACGCGCACCCGAGGCGAGCCCCGACACCAGGGCGCTCGCCGAGACGACGCCGAGGTTGAGGAGGATGCCGCGGGGGACCGCCACGCTGATCTCGGCCTTGGGGCCGCCGGAGCCGAAGTTGCGGAACACCTCGAGGAAGTTGTCCCAGCGCAGCTGCGGGTGGTCGATCTCCACGACGTCGCCCGACGCCTCGATGCGGAGGTCTTTGATGGTCACGGCGTGCACCTCGATGCGCACCCCGGGCTCGTCGTGCGCGACGACATCCACCTGTCCGCCGACGAGTCCGATCTTGAGCTTGCGGACGTCTTCGAGGTCGATCACCCGGGTCTCGCCCGGCTTGATGAGCCACTTCTCGAGTGTCATGGGTTTCTCCTGGGTTCTGGCGATTCGAGATATATCGCGTTGTGGCGAGAATAACACGATATATCTCGATTTGCCAGAGCCTTCGCCGACGTCTCCTTGACCTTGACGCGACGTCAACCTCTAGCGTCGTCCTCATGAACGACTGGTCGATCCAGCAGACCGCGCGCCTGGCGGGCACCACGAGCCGCACCCTGCGGCACTACGGCGAGCTCGGGCTGCTGCGGCCGAGCCGCGTGGGTGCCAACGGCTATCGGTACTACGACGCCGCGGCCCTCGTGCGCCTGCAGCGGATCCTGCTCCTGCGCGAGATGGGGCTCGCTCTGCCCGAGATCGCGGAGGTGCTCGAACGGCCCACGACCGAGACCGACGCGTTGCGGCGCCACCTGCGGGCACTGCACGAGGAGCAGGAACGGCTCGCACGGCGGATCGCCTCGGTCGCATCGACCATCACCGCACTGGAGAAAGGAGAAGAGCCCATGGCCGAGAACATGTTCGACGGGTTCGACCACACGCGATACCACGACGAGGTCATCGAGCGCTGGGGTGAGGCGGCGTACGCCGACGCGGACCGCTGGTGGCGGGGGCTGGATGCCGAGGGGCACCGCGACGCGAAGGCGCGGGTCGCCGCGCTCAACGCCGCGTGGGTGGATGCCGCCGGGCGCGGCCTCGACCCCGCCGGAGGCGAGGCCCAGGAGCTCGCCGCCCGTCACGTGGACTGGCTCCGCGGCATCCCGGGGACGCCCGCCGCGGCGCCGGACGGCGACATCGCCGGCTACCTGCGGGGGCTCGGCGAGATGTACGTCGCCGACCCGCGGTTCGCCGCGAACTACGGCGGCCCCGCCGGTGCGGAGTTCGTCCGCGCCTCGCTCGAGGCCTACCTCACCGCGCAGCGGTGAGGGCGCGCCGCCCATCCGTCCCGCGCTGTCGCTTCGGCATCCGAGATGCGACCACGCGGGACGGACGAGCGGCACACGCGACCGCGCCGGCTCACCCCAGGGGGTGAACCGGCGCGGTCCGGGCGGTCGACGCTAGGCGCGACCGCCTCGCACGAGTCGCAGCAGGAACGCGATGATGGCGATGATGCCGACGATCAGGGCGACCCACAGCAGCCAGTTCAGGGCGGCGTTCATGCCGCCGACGATCGCAAGAACGATCGCGACGACGATGATGATGATCAGAGCGAGATTCATGTGATTGCTCCATTCTCGAGGGACTCCATGACCCCCTGAAGCTAGTCGCGTTCGCGGCCGCGGGCACCCCCCTTGCCACGGGCTCTTCCCGTGCGATAGGGCCGTTATATGCCCCAGAACGACACCCCCGCGTCCCTGAAGGATCCGCAGCTCTACGAAGAGCTGCGCACGGACGGCGCATCGAAGCAGAAGGCCGCCCGCATCTCCAACGCCGCCGCCCGCGACGGCCGCACGGCCGTGGGTCGCCGCGGCGGCGCGGCGGGATCGTACGAGGACTGGACCGTCGCCGAGCTGCGCCGACGCGCCAAGGAACTCGGCATCCGCGGCTACGCGAACGCGCGGAAGGCGGAGCTCGTCGACATGCTCCGCGACTCCTGAGGTGGCGCGCCTTCGCAGGGTCCGGCCCGGCCGCGACCTCGGCTACCGACGCGTGCGCTCGGGCGCGGGATTCCGCTACGTGGATGCCGACGGGTCGCCCCTCCCGGCCGCCGAGCGCGACCGCGTGCGGGCGCTCGTCATCCCGCCGGCCTGGGGCGATGTGTGGATCGCGGCGGCGGCCAACGGGCACATCCAGGCCACCGGCGTGGACGAGGCGGGCCGGATGCAGTACCTCTACCATCCGGACTGGTCGACCCGTCGCGACAAGGGCAAGTACGCTCGCGCGCTCGAGCTGGCCGAGCGTCTGCCGCATGCGCGCGGCCGCGTCACGGCATCCCTGCGCCGCGACGATCTCGACCGGGAGCGGGTGCTGGCCACGGCCTTCCGCCTCCTCGATCAGGCGGCGCCGCGCGTGGGCAGCGAGCGGTACTTCTCCGCCCACGGGAGCCGGGGGCTCACGACGCTCCAACGACGCGACGCCCTGGTCGACGGCAGCGTCACGAGCCTGCGCTTTCCCGGCAAGAGCGGCAAACGGCAGCGCCTCGACGTCGATGACGCCGACCTCGCCGTGGTGGTCGGACTCCTCGCGGCGGGGCGGCCCGCGGCGCCGCTGCTGGCCTACGCGCGCGGGCGTCGCCGGGTCGCGCTCACGCCGAAGGATGTGAACGCGTACGTGCGGGCGATGACCGGCGGAAGCTTCACCGCGAAGGACTTCCGCACCCTCCGCGGCACGATCCTCGCCGCCGACGCCCTCGCCCGCATCGGTCCGACGTCGACGAAGACCGATCGCAAGCGCGCCGAGGTCCTCGCGGTCAGAGCGACGGCCACGGCTCTGGGCAACACGCCCGCCGTCGCCAAGAGCTCGTACATCGACCCGCGGGTGTTCGCCCGCTACCGACGCGGGGTCCTGCTCGACACCTCCATTTCCCCGGAATCGGCGATCCGCGCCCTCCTCGCCTCGTGAGCCGGCGCTAGTCTGCGGACGTGCCCCCCGCCCGCCGGTTCTCGCTCGTCGCTCTGCTGCTGGTGATCGCCGGCGGCATGGTCGGCGTGGCGCTGCGGGCGGTCGTCGTCGTGCCGCTGACCGCCGCCGGCCTGCATCCGCTCGTCGTCCCGGCCGCGACCCTCGTCGTCAACCTGATCGGTTCGCTGCTGCTCGGCGTCATCGTCGGATGGCTGGCGGATCGGCATCCACGCGCACGACTCTTCCTCGGCACCGGGGTCATGGGCGGGTTCACCACCTACAGCGCCTTCGCCGTCCAGGCCGTGACGACGGCGACCGCCTCGCCGTTCGTCGGCATCGCGCTCATCGTCGTCTCGCTGTTCGGCGGGGTGCTCGCCGCCGTCGCGGGCCTCGCCCTCGGCCGTCGCCTCGCCGACCGCCCGGGCGAGATCGAGCGGCCCGAGGACGCGGAATGAGCGGGGTCGAGGTGGCGGCGCTCATCGTCGGCGGCGGGCTCGGGGCGGGGGCGCGCTATCTGATGGATGCCGCGGTCATGCGCGGCCGGTCGGGGGCGTTCCCCGTCGGCATCCTGCTGGTGAACGTGCTGGGGTCGTTCCTCCTCGGACTTCTGACGGGACTCGGCACGTCGGTCGCGCCGGTGTGGATGAGCATCCTGGGTGTCGGGGTGCTCGGCGGCTTCACGACCTTCAGCACGGTCTCGACGGAGACGGCGCTGCTCGCCGAGCGGGGACGCCGCGACTGGGCGTGGATCAACCTCCTCGGCACGCTCGTGCTCTCGCTCGCCGCCGCGGCCCTCGGCCTGCTCCTCGGGGGCCTCTTCCCGCGCTGACGCGGCGCTCCCGCGGCGGCGCGGCGGGCTGCGCGGCTGGCGGCCCGGCGGGCGGCCAGCATCGGCCCGGCCGGCGTCCGTGCCGATGTGCAAGGGATGCCGAGCGACACGCCGCGGCATCCGTCGCCGACGCGGCGCGTCGACGGGGCGCCCTTGCAGATCGGGAAGGTGGCGGTGCGCGGATCGGAACCAGCGCGCGTGCGACAATGAAGCCGATACACGCGTGTATCGAGCTTCTCGTGCGCGCCCGTCTGGAGAGCAAGGGTTCCCGTGTCGCATCTCGCCGTACTGAGCCTGAAGAACCGGGCCCTCATCGCCTTGATCACGATCGTCGCGGCGATCTTCGGCGGCCTCGCCCTGACGAGCCTCAAACAGGAGCTCATCCCTTCGGTCGAGTTCCCGCAGCTGTCGATCCTCTCGACCTACCCGGGCGCGTCGCCCGACGTCGTCAACAACGACGTCTCGACGCCCATCGAGTCCGCGATCCAGGGCATCCCGGGCCTGGAGTCCACGACCGCCACGAGCACGACGAACGCCTCGATCATCCAGGCCTCCTTCACCTACGGCACCGATCTGGCCACCGCCGAGCAGAAGATCCTCCAGGCGATCAACCGCATCAAGTCCGATCTGCCCAGCGGCGTCGAGCCGAACGTCGTGTCGTTCTCCATCGACGATCTCCCCGTCATCGCACTGGCCGTCACCGGCTACAGCGACGAGAAGACCATCCAGGCCAAGCTGCAGGCGACCACGATCCCCGACCTCGAGGACGTCAAGGGCGTCAGCGCGGCCTCCATCGTCGGCGGCCAGGGGCAGCGCGTGACGATCACCCCCGACCAGCAGAAGCTCGCCGCGGCCGGGTTCACGCAGACGGCGTTGACCGACGCGCTCACACAGAACGGCGTGCTGTTCCCCGGCGGCACCGTCACGGAGGGCGACCAGACGCTCACGGTGCAGACGGGGAGCAAGCTGACCTCCGTCGACCAGATCGCGGCACTGCCGCTCGTGCCGACGTCCGCGGCGCAGTTCGAGGGCGCCCTCGCCAGCGGCGCGCTCACCGTCGGCGACGTGGCGACCGTGGCGCTGGCGCAAGACCCGGTCACCTCGATCTCGCGCGTCAACGGCGAGCCCGCCCTGACGATCTCCATCACCAAGCTTCCCGCGGCGAACACGGTCGACGTCAGCCGTGCCGTCACCGCGCTGCTGCCCACCCTGCAGAGCGACATCGGCGGCGACGCGTCGTTCACCGTGGTCTTCGACCAGGCGCCCTACATCGAGCAGTCGATCGAGTCGCTCGCGCAGGAGGGCCTGCTCGGACTCGTCTTCGCCGTGCTCGTCATCCTCGTGTTCCTGCTGTCGGTGCGTTCGACGCTCGTCACGGCGATCTCGATCCCGACGAGCGTTCTCATCACCTTCGTCGGCATCCAGGCGTTCGGCTACTCGCTGAACATCCTCACGCTCGGGGCGCTGACGATCGCGATCGGCCGCGTCGTCGACGACTCCATCGTGGTGATCGAGAACATCAAGCGCCACTACGTCGAGGGGGCCGACAAGCTCGCCTCGATCCTGCTCGCCGTCCGCGAGGTGGCCGCCGCGATCACCGCCTCGACCATCACGACGGTCGCCGTCTTCCTGCCGATCGCCTTCGTGGGCGACGTGACCGGCGAGCTGTTCCGCCCGTTCGCGATGACCGTCACCATCGCGATGGCCGCCTCGCTGTTCGTGGCGCTGACCATCGTGCCGGTGCTCGCCTACTGGTTCCTGCGCCCCGGAAAGCCGGTGCGCGACGCCGAGGGCGACCCGATCGACCCGGAAGACCCCGCAGCGCCCCCGTCCCGCCTGCAGCGGGGCTACCTGCCCATCCTCGGCTGGACGCTGAAGCACTCCTGGGTCACGCTGCTGCTCGCCGTGCTCGTGCTCGGGGGCACCGCCGCGGCGGCGCCCCTCATGAAGACGAACTTCCTCGGCGACAGCGGGCAGAACACCTTCACCATCACGCAGCAGGTCGGGCAGGCGCCGAGCCTCGACGCCGAGGACGCCGCGGCGCAGAAGGTCGAGACCGCCGTGAAGGGCGTCGCCGGCGTGACCACGGTGCAGACGTCGATCGGCTCCAGCGGATCGGCGGTGCGCGACGCCTTCCGCGGCGGCAGCACCGGAATCACCTACTCGGTCACGACCGACACGGGGGCCGACCAGCTCACCGTCCGCGACGAGGTCGAGAAGGCGATCGCCGGACTCGGCGACGTCGGCACCGTCACGATCTCCTCCGGTCAGGGCGGATTCGGCTCGAGCAACGTCGAGGTCGACGTGACCGCCCCGTCCGCCGACGCGCTCCAGAAGGCCACCGACGCGGTCGTCGCCGGGCTGCAGGGCAAGGACGGCATCGGCCAGATCACCTCGAACCTCTCGGCATCCCTCCCGTACGTCGCCGTCACCGTCGACCGCGCGAAGGCCGCCCAGCTCGGGCTGTCGGAGGTCGCCGTCGGCGGGCTCGTCTCCAACACGATGCAGCCGCGTCAGATCGGCTCGGTCGAGATCGACGGCACCTCGCTCACCGTCTACCTCCAGGCGGCGACCGTGCCGCAGACGATCGACGAGCTCAAGGGCCTGCAGATCGCCTCGGCCAACGGCCTCGTGCGCCTCGATCAGGTCGCCACCGTCGAGCAGAGCCAGGGTCCGACCTCCATCACGACCCAGCGCGGCCAGCGCACCGCGACCGTGACGGTCACTCCGTCGACCGACGACCTCAACACCGCGTCGGCGAGCGTCCGCACGGCCCTCACCGGCCTGGATCTGCCCACGGGGGCCGACGCGAAGGTCGGCGGTGTCGTGACGCAGCAGACGGATGCCTTCGGACAGCTGGGTCTCGCCATGCTCGCGGCCATCCTGATCGTCTACATCGTCATGGTCGCGACCTTCAAGTCGCTGCGCCAGCCGTTGCTGCTGCTCGTGTCGGTGCCGTTCGCGGCGACCGGTGCGATCCTCCTGCAGATCGCCACCGGGGTGCCGCTCGGCGTCGCCTCGCTCATCGGTGTGCTGATGCTGATCGGCATCGTCGTCACCAACGCGATCGTGCTCGTCGACCTCGTCAACCAGTACCGCGAGAAGGGGCTCAGCACCCATGACGCGACCGTCGCGGGCGGCTCGCGACGCCTGCGACCCATCCTCATGACGGCGCTCGCGACGATCTTCGCGCTGACGCCGATGGCGCTCGGCATCACCGGTCACGGCGGCTTCATCTCGCAGCCCCTCGCGATCGTCGTGATCGGCGGCCTCGTCTCCTCGACCGTGCTGACGCTGCTGGTGCTGCCGACGCTCTACAACCTCGTCGAGGGGGCCCGCGAGCGCCGGGCCGCCCGCCGGGGAGCCGCAGACGGCGGCCACGAGGCGGCCGCGGATGCCGGTGCGGACCCCGTCGCCCCGGCATCCGGTGCCGCCGCGCTGCACCCGCGCCGCGCGCTGCGCGGGAAGTAGAGTCGGGTCATGCGTCCCCGACTCCTCGGCGTCGCCGTCCTCACCCTCGGCGTCGCACTGGCCGGGTGCGCCGCGAGCGTCTCGGCGGCCACCTCCACGGCGCCGGCCACGGCCAGCGATGAAGGCGCCGCGGCCGCGCCGACGCCGACGCCGACGCCGACGCCGACGGCGACCGCGGCCGCCGCGGCCGTCTTCCCCCGCTGCGAGGACCTGATCCCGATCGAGCTGCTGCAGCAGAACTTCTCGACGGACGTCGTCGGGTACACCGACGGCGGTGGATGGACCATCGGGCAGGTTCTTCCCGGCCCGGTGGCACGCTCAGCAGTCGAGAAGGCAGAGCGTGCCGTCGACTGCGGATGGGGCGTCCGCGGCGGCTCGGACGGTGGCGTGCACGCGGCCGTGCTCGAGCTGCCCGCCGAGGTGCGCGACGAACTCGTGAGTGCGCTGCGCACCGCCGACGGGTACACCGAGGCCGCGATCGACGACGCCACGGTCTTCACTTCAGCCGTGCACGGTGAGATCGCCGACGGGGCGGTCGGCTATGCGTTCGAGGGGACGACGTGGCTGGCGATCGTCGGCAACAGCAAGGAAGCGGCGATGCAGTCCGCTTACCTCCCCGCCGCCGTGGCCGCCCTGCGGGCCGCCAACGCGGGGTGAGCGGGGTGCCTCAGCCGCGCGGATCGGGCTGATCGGCGACCACCATGAAGCGGATGAAGACGGCGAGCCACCCGAAGATCAGCGCGAACACGATGATCTCGAAGGCCGTCAGCCCGAAGTAGCCCGTGGCGAACAGTGCGATCGAGGCGACCAGGCCGGCCAGGAACGCCCACGACGCCAAGAAGTAGGCGCGCGGCATCCGCCGCACGATCCACGGGCCGCCGACGAGCAGCAGCAGGAACATCAGGGCCATGCCCGACGCCGACAGGTTGTGCAGCAGCATGTTCACGTTGACCGGGAAGATGCCGACGCAGGCCAGCATGACGCCCATGATCGCGAGCGCCGTGCCGACGACACGGATGCCGCGCGGCGCCTCGCCCAGCGCGGCGAGGTCGTGGGAGACGTACAGCGTGAAGGTCGTCACGAGCAGGCCTCCGGCGACGAGCGTGCCGTTGAAGAGGAAGCTCGACATGTCGCCGAACGTGCCCAGCTGGCTGAAGTGGTAGGTCCACCAGAGCGGGTCGGAGGTCGTGATCATGGCCGCCAGCGTCCCGATCCCGATGAAGGTGACCAGCAGCGTCGTGAGGCGCTGGGTCGTCATCCGCGAGGCGGAGAGGTAGCTCAGCCAGCCCGACAGGCCCGTCGCCGTGGCCGCCAGGACGGTCGTCCAGAACGCGGTGAGCTCGACGTCGATGAAGGCGCGCGAGAGCACGGCGAACAGCGCGACGGTCCCGATCGCCGCGAGGGCGCCGTGCGCGATCACGACGGATGCCGTCGACACCACGTTGCGCCAGCTCGCGATCCTGCGCCGCCACTCCTGACCGTCGGTGGTGCGGGCGCGCCAATAGCCGAGCGCGGAGCTGATGCCCGCCGCGAGGCCCGCCCCGGCCGCCGCCCAGCCGGCGATGCTCCCGTCGCCCCACAGGCGCGTGCCGATGCCGAGCAGTCCGACGATGAGCCCGGCGACGCCGCCGGAGACGGCGGCGATCGCCGCGGCGAGCAGAGCCTCCGCCTCGACGCGCAACGAGGGCGCGGGGGCGCGATCGGCGTCGTCGGCGGCGGGGAGTCGGGTGGGTTCCGCTGCGGTCATGGCGCCAGTGTAGGGGGCCGCCGGCGGGCCGCGATCCCGGCGTGGCCGGACCCGACCGGCGCTCTCACAGGTGCGACCGGTACAGTGGTGCGGTCGGCTCTGGACACCGCGCTGCGGCGCGGGTGGGTTTGTGAGTCCAAGGGGCCGATGGTGAGCGCCGCTCGGCGCACATGACCATCACTGTGAATGGCCCCCGGACCACCGGGTCGCCCGCCGCCCCGATCTCCTCGACCATCGCGTCGTGGGGGACTCCTTCGGCGCGGAGGCGCTGTTCTCGCGCGAGAAAACCCAGGAAGAACACCATGCCCAAGAGCAAGAAGCCGGCCGGCGGCCGCGCCCACAACTTCGAGCCGCGCTACGGCGCGAAGACCAGCTACCAGGACGCGAAGCGCCGTCCCGGTCAGTCCTCTGCCGGCAAGCCCGGCAGCAAGAGCCCCGGCCACCGCGGCTATCGCGCCGCCGAGGCGACCGACGCGGCGCCCAAGCAGCGCTGGAGCGCCCAGGAGCGCGCCGGCCGCGACGAGGCGCGCGGCATCCGATCCCGCGCCCACGGCGACCGCCCGGCCCGCGACGACCGCCCGGCTCGGTCGTTCGATGACCGCCCGCGCCGCGATGACCGCCCGGCTCGCTCCTTCGATGACCGCCCGCGCCGTGATGACCGCCCGGCTCGGTCGTTCGATGACCGTGGCCGTAACTCCTCCACATCGGGCGGGGATCGCCGTGAGCGGCCTGCTTTCGGCTCTCGGGACGAGGATCGGAGGAGTTTCGACCGCCCGCGCCGCGACGACCGGCCGGCCCGGTCGTTCGACGACCGCCCGCGCCGCGACGACCGGCCGGCCCGGTCGTTCGATGACCGTGGCCGTAACTCCTCCACATCGGGCGGGGATCGCCGTGAGCGGCCTGGTTTCGGCTCTCGGGACGCGGATCGGAGGAGTTTCGACCGCCCGCGTCGCGACGACCGTCCGGCCCGGTCCTTCGATGACCGCCCGCGCCGCGACGACCGGCCCGCCCGGTCGTTCGATGACCGCCCGCGCCGCGACGACCGTCCGGCTCGCTCGTTCGATGACCGCCCTCGCCGTGACGACCGGCCTGCTCGGTCGTTCGATGACCGTGGCCGTAACTCCTCCACGTCGAGTGCGGAGCGGCGTGAGCGGCCTGCTTTCGGCTCCCGCGATGAGGATCGGAGGAGTTTCGACCGCCCGCGCCGCGACGACCGCCCGGCTCGCGCCACCGGCGGCAACCGTGCGGACTGGAACGCCGACGCGAAGGATGCCGCGGCCCGCAAGGCCTACGAGGCGCACGCCGACGTCGTGCACGAGAAGCTGCAGGCGCAGGCCGTGCAGGCCGAAGAGGTCGCGGACGTGAGCTTCGCCGGCCTCGGCCTGGGCGAGAACATCGTCCGGGCGCTCGCCGAGCTGGGCGCCGCGGCGCCGTTCCCGATCCAGGCGGCGACGATCGCGCCGATCCTCGCCGGCAAGGACGTGCTCGCGCGCGGCCGCACCGGCTCGGGCAAGACCATCGCCTTCGGTGCCCCGCTCGTCGAGTCGGTGCTGCGCAGCCAGGCCGGCAAGCGCCGCGCGTTCGGCCGCAGCCCCCGCGCGCTGATCCTGGCCCCGACGCGCGAGCTCGCACTGCAGATCGACCGCACGATCCAGCCGATCGCCCGCAGCGTCGGCCTGTTCACGACCCAGATCTACGGCGGCGTGCCCCAGGCGCGCCAGGTCGGTGCGCTCAAGAAGGGCGTCGACATCATCATCGGCACCCCGGGCCGCATCGAAGACCTGCAGGAGCAGGGCAAGCTCGACCTGTCCGAGATCGGGGTCGTCGTGCTGGACGAGGCCGACCACATGAGCGAGCTCGGCTTCCTCGAGCCGATGCAGCGGATCCTCCGTCTGGTCGAGCCCGACGCGCAGAAGCTGCTGTTCTCGGCGACCCTCGACCGCGAGGTCGCGGCGCTCGTCGACGAGTTCCTCGTCGACCCGGCGGTGTACGAGGTCGCCGGCGAGGACCAGGACTCCGGCACGATCGACCACCGCGTGCTCGTCATCGACCACCGCGACAAGGCCGACATCCTCACCTCGCTCGTCGACCGCGCCGGCAAGACGCTCGTGTTCGCCCGCACCCGTGCGTACGCCGAGATGCTCGCCGAGCAGTTCGATGACGCCGGCATCCACGCGGTCGCCCTCCACGGCGACCTCAACCAGGGCAAGCGCACGCGCAACCTCGAGCGGCTCACCTCGGGCCGCGTCAGCGTGCTGGTCGCGACGGATGTCGCTGCGCGCGGCATCCACGTCGACGACATCGACCTGGTCATCCAGGCCGACGCGCCCGACGAGTACAAGACGTACCTGCACCGCTCCGGTCGCACCGGTCGCGCGGGGCGTTCCGGCACCGTCGTGACGCTCATCCCGCGTCAGCGCCGCCGTCGCATGACCGAGATGCTCGACCGCGCCGAGATCGACGCGCCGTTCGAGGACGCCCGTCCCGGCGACGACGTGATCGAGGAGCTGTCCGGGCGGCAGGCCGCGCACGTCGACCGCTGACACCCGCACCCGGAGGGGCCGAGACGTTCGCGTCGCGGCCCCTCCGGCGTGTGGTCAGAACAGCATCGCCGGGGCGGCGGCGGATGCCGCGGCCCGCGCCGTGGTCCGCACGGGCCCCGGTCGCGCCGGCCGGGTCTCGACTTCTTCCTCCGGACCGCCCGTGAGCCGGTGTCGCCGCAGCAGCGGCCGGACCCGCGCCGCGAGCCACTTCCGGTAGCCGACGGGCGCGTACACGCTGGCGCCGGGGTAGAGCCCCCGATACGCGGGCACCAGCTCGGGGTGCTCCCGTTCGAGCCACTGCCAGAACCACTCGCGGGCTCCGGGCCGCAGGTGCAGCGCTCCGAAGACGACGCGGACGGCTCCGGATGCCGCGATGCGCGCCAGCGCGTCGTCGAGCACCGCCACGGCATCCGTCAGGTGCGGCACGATCGGCATGAGGAACACGGTCACGGCGAAGCCCGCGTCGGCGGCCGCCCGCACGGTGTCGAGCCGGGCCTGGAAGGTGGGGGCGCCCGCTTCGAGCGTCTGCCGCAGGCGCTCGTCGGGCATGGCGATCGACATCGACAGGTGCACCGGCACGCGCCGGCGGGCCTCCGCGAGCACCGGCAGGTCGCGGCGCAGGAGCGTGCCCTTGGTCAGCACCGAGAACGGCGTCCGGCTCGCCGCGAGTGCGTCGATGATCTCCGGCATGAGCCGGTATCTCCCCTCGGCCCGCTGGTACGGGTCGGTGTTGGTGCCGAGCGCGACCGGCTCCCGCCCCCACGAGGGCGTGGCGAGCTCGCGTCGCAGCACCTCGGCGACGTTGACCTTCACGACGATCTGCTCGTCGAAGTCACGTCCGGCGTCGAGGTCGAGATAGGTGTGGGTGTTGCGGGCGAAGCAGTACGAGCACGCATGGCTGCACCCGCGGTACGGGTTCACGGTCCAGTCGAACGGCATCGCGGATGCCGACGGCACATGGTTCAGCGCCGACTTCGCGGCGACCTCGTGAAAGGTCATGCCCGCGAACTCGGGGGTGGTCACGGTGCGGACCAGTCCCTCCCGCGTCTCGAGGCCGGGCAGGGCTGCGGCATCCGTCGAATCGATGCTTTGTCCACGCCAGCGCATGCCTGATATACGAACATAGATTCGATGATTGTGCAATGCGCACCGTCCTCTCGGCCGGGCGCGGCAGAATGGGCGGGTGCCGCAACCCGAGCAGCCGACCAGCCGACGCGCCGCGCGCCTCGCCGCCGAGGCGGCGCCGACGTCGCCCGCGCGTCGGTCGATGCCGGCCGTCGGGCGCCGCGGTCTCGTGGTGCTGGCGGGTCTCGTGGCGCTGGTGGTGCTCGTCGTCGTCATCGCGCTGACGCGTCCCGGAGGCGCTGCCACGGCGCCCGAGGGCGGTGCCGCGGGCGTCACGGCGCCCACCGACGCGGTCGCGCTGCCGGACGGGGCGGGGTCGGGCACGCCCGCGACCGGCCTGCCCGTGCCCGCGCAGAGCGGGGTGGCCGCGGCATCCTGCGACGATCCCGCGGTCTCGTCGGCGCTCGCCGAGGGCAGGGATGCCGACGTCATCACCGCCTTCGGAGGCGGCGCCGCCTTCCGCGCCGCCGTCGTGTCGGGGGCAGCGCCCTGCATCGATCTCGGCGACCCGCACCGGCTGTGGATCGTCGTCGACAAGCAGCGCCCGTTGAACCCGATCGACGTCGAGCCGACCTCGGTCGTCGCCCCCGCCGACATGCAGCGAACCGTCGACGGCCGGCTGCAGCCCGCGGCGGCGGAGGCGCTCACCGCGCTCGTGGCGGCGGCGGCGAACGAGGGCGCGGGGGCGATCGGCCTCAACAGCGCCTACCGTTCGTTCGCCTCGCAGACACGCACCTACAACGGCTACGTGAACACCCTCGGTCGCGCCGCCGCCGACCAGCAGAGCGCGCGGCCCGGCTTCAGCGAGCACCAGACCGGACTCGCCACCGACGTGGCGGCCTGCGACGGCGGCTGCGGCGCGATCGAAGCGTTCGGCGGGACGCCGCAGGGCGCCTGGGTCGCCGAGAACGCGTGGCGGTTCGGCTACATCGTCCGCTACGAGAGCGGCTACACCGCCACCACGGGGTACGAGGCCGAGCCGTGGCATCTGCGCTACATCGGCCCCGAGCTCGCGAAGGCGTACCACGAGGGTGGGTTCCACACGCTCGAGGACTTCTTCGGGCTGCCGGCCGCCCCCGACTACTGATCGCCCGGGGTCGCCGTCGCGCGAGGTCGTCCTGTCGCCACCGACATGAAACCCAGTACCATGGATGCTGGGATGCGATGCCACCGGCATCCGTCGTTCATCGCGACGCGTCCCGCAGATTCGACACTCGACGACGAGAGGACGGGCGCACCATGGAGCGCGACATCTACGACGAGGATCACGAGGCGTTCCGCGACGTCGTCAAGGAGTTCCTCAAGCGCTTCGCCACCGAGCAGAAGCGCAAGCAGTGGGAGGCGGACGGGGAGATCGACCGCGCCACCATGCTCGCCGCCGGCGAGGCCGGCATCATCGGTCTGAGCGTGCCGGAGGAGTTCGGCGGCGCCGGGATGCTGCAGGACTACCGTTTCCGCGCGATCGTGCTCGAGGAGACGATCGGGGCCGGCCAGGGCTCGCTCGCCGGGGCCTTCGGCATCCAGGACGACCTCGCCGTCCCGTACATCGTGCACATGGGGACGCAGGAGCAGAAGGAGAAGTGGCTGCCGGGGATGGCGACCGGCGAGATCCTCGGCGCGCTCGCGATGACCGAGCCCGGCGCCGGCAGCGACCTGCGCGGCATCAAGACCACGGCGAAGAAGGTCGACGGCGGCTACCTCGTCAACGGCGCGAAGACCTTCATCTCCTCGGGCAAGACCGCCGACATGGTCGTCACGTTCGTGAAGACCGGCGAGGGCAACCGCCCGGATGCCTTCAGCCTGCTGATCCTCGAGGACGGCATGGAGGGCTTCGACCACGGCAAGAAGCTCGAGAAGATGGGCTTCCACGGGTGGGACACCGCCGAGCTGAGCTTCACCGACGTCTTCGTCCCGGAGGCGAACCTCATCGGCGGCAAGGAGGGGCTGGGCTTCATCCAGCTGATGATGAACCTCCCGCTCGAGCGCCTGTCGATCGGCGTGGCCGCGGCGGCAGCCGGCGAGGCCGCGTTCGTCTGGACGCGCGACTACGTGCTCAGCCGTGAGGCGTTCGGCGAGCGGATCGCCGACTTCCAGAACACGCGGTTCCTGCTGGCCGACATGGCCACGACGGTCGACGTCATGTGGACCTACAACGACCGCGCGATGATGCTCTACAAGGACAAGAAGCTCACCGCCGAGGAGGCCGCGAAGGTCAAGTTCTGGTCGACCGACCGCGAGGCGGAGCTGCTCGACACCGGCGTGCAGCTGCACGGCGGGTACGGCTACATCACCGAGTACCCGATCGCCCGCGCCTACCTCGACGCCCGCGTCCACCGCATCTACGGCGGCACGAACGAGATCATGCGCGACATCGTGTCGCGCCAGATCGTCGGCAAGCGCTGACCGCGGCATCCGCTCTGCTGCGGCATCCGCCCTGCTGCGGCATCCGCTCTGCCGCGAGAAACCATCTGCGCACCGAGAAACCGGTGCGCAGGTGGTTTCTCGTCGTGGGCATGGTTTCTCGCAGGCGAGGCGCGGGCGAGGGCGGCGGGGGGTGTCGGCGGGTGCGGGTAGCGTGCGGGCATGGCGGAGCCGCAGCGGTGCGTGATGTGCGGGCTCGCGCAGCCGACCGCGGATGACGGCGGCACCCCGACCTGCCCGGTGTGCGGGTGGCGGCTCGGCGACAGTCCCGATCCCGACCTGCCGCGCCCGCGCGTCGAGGTGGTCTACTACCTGCGGTGGGAAGAGCGCATCAAGATCGGCACGAGTCGCGAGCCCCGGCGGCGTCTCGCCGCGATACGGCATCAGGAGCTGCTGGCGTTCGAACTCGGCGGGCGCGCTGTCGAGCGCGCGCGGCACGCGCAGTTCGCGCACCTGCGCGAAGGTGGCGAGTGGTTCCGCGCGGAGCCGGCGCTGCGGGCCCACGCCGCCGAGCTCGCGGGGACGGTGCCCCCGTGGCACAGCTACGCCCGGTGGATGGCCGACGCTCTGCGTCAGGCGGTCAGCTGACGCCGGGTCGCACCGATCACGCCACCGCGCGGTGACGGGCGAGGCGGGCCACCCCGGCGGCGCGCAGCCGGTCGGCGATGACGATCCCGATCGCCGTACCGCCCACGCAGGATGCCACGCACAGCGCGATGAAGCCGCTGAGCGCGACCGGCGGCATGGCCCAGAGGTCGAACGACTGCGCGGCGAGGACGGGGTAGGCGATGCCGATGACGATCGCTCCCGCGTAGTGCATCCACGTGGCCCAGCGGCGGTACGCCGTCAGCAGGAACGGCAGCTCCGGGAAGAACGCCCAGAACAGGGTGGTCGCCACCGCCGAGATCGTGAAGAACGGCGCGAGCACGAGGCCGGAGATGAGTCCGACCAGCAGGCCGGCGACGGGGCGGTGCAGCAGCCGCAGCGCGACCACGGCGGGGATCACCCAGAGACCGGCGATACCGATCGAGACGAACGGCAGCGTCGCGAACAATGCCAGCGACACCCACCAGCCCGCCGCGAGGACGACGCCTCCCGCCACGCCGATGGCCGCGCAGGTCAACAGGTAGGCGGTCGTGACCCGGCCCATCAGTGCTCCTCCGCGCCGCCGCGCTCCGCCGCCGGCGTCGGCGATGCGGACCCGGCACGCCAGTAGCCGACGAAGCTGATCCGGTCCTTCGGGTGCCCCGACGCGACGAGGTGGCGGCGGGCGGCGACCGGCAGCGACTGCTCGCCGACGATGAAGACATGCGTATCGGATGCCGGAGGGTCGAGCTGCCGCAGAGTGCTCAGCGCGAGGGTTCCGGGGCGCGCCCCGGCATCCCGCACCAGCCACCGCACCTCCACGCCGTCGGGCGCGTCGATCTCCAGCACGTCCTCCGCCGACGGCGCCTCGACCAGCACAGTGCCGGTCGCGGTGGAGGGCAGCGACGCGCACACGCCGGACACCGCCGGGACGCCCGTCTCGTCGGCGATCAGCAGGACGCGCTCGACGCCGCGCTCCGGTGAGAAGCCCAGCCCCTCGTCGATGATCACGACCGACTCGCCCACGGTCGCGGAGGCGGCCCAGCGCGACGCCGGACCCGCGGTCGGCCCGGAGCCGTGCAGCACGAAGTCGACGTCGAGCTCCGCTCCGCCGCTGGGCCCGCTCGCGCGGTAGGCGCGGACCGTGTAGTTGCGCATCGCGGGCCGGATGCCCTCCGGGATGCGCAGGTACGACAGGTACCCGAAGATCCGGTTCGCCTTCGCGGGGATGCGCTCCAGACCCGCGCCCGCGCTGTCGCTGCGGTGCGGCAGGAACAGTCGGAACCACTGGTCGTAGCCCAGCGGCGTAAACCGGTCGATGTCGCCGCCGCCGAGCGTGACCCGCATCCAGTGGGGGGCGAGGCGGCGGACGGCGACCACCTCCAGTCGGAGAAGGTCTTGGGAGGCGGGCTTGGTCAGGCGTGAGGAGCGGGCCATGCGGCATCCTTTCTGCGACGGATCAGGGTGCCCACGGGAAGAGGGCGACGAGGATGACGGCACTGGTCAGCCAGAAGACGGCGACGAACACCGTGTCGCGTCGGCGCCACGGGACGAGGTGCCGTTCGGTGCGGTCTGGGTGGGCGCCGAAGGCGCGCGCATCCATCGCGAGGGCGACCCGCTCGGCGTGCCGGATCGCGCCCGCCAGCAGCGGCACGAGGTAGCCCCACCAGCGCGCGAGCGCGGCGACGGGGCCGCGGCCGCCGTGCGACCCCCGCACGCGGTGGGCCTGGCGGATGACGTCGAGCTCGTGCCCGAACCTCGGGACGAAGCGGAACGCGGCCAGCGCGGTGTAGCCGATGCGGTACGGCACCCGCAGCTGCTGCACGCTCGCCCGCACGAGATCGGGTCCGGTGGTCGTCAGCCCCGCGATGAGCGCGAGCGCGACGATCGCCGCCAGGCGCAGACCCGTCGCGAACCCGACGGTCAGCGCACCGGTCGTGAGGCTCCAGTCGCCGATCCGGGCGACGACGTCGCCGCCGACGCGCGCCGGATCGGTCCACAGGCTCATCGACAGGCCGATCACGATCGCCGCGACCGGCACCGCCACGAGCAGCAGCAGCGCGATCCGCCGGGTGATGCGGGTGCCGGCGAGGATGACCGCAAAGGCGAGCGCGAGGAACGCGAGCGGGGTCGCGAGGTCGCGCGCGAAGACGAGGAGCACCATCGCCGGCAGCGGTGCCGCGAGCTTCGCGAGCGGGTTCAGCCCCGCGAGGAGCCCGCCCGCGTCGACGCGGGCCCAGGGGTCGACGGTCGTCGCGCTCACCGCGCCGCCCTCCCCGCGGCATCCGCCGCCGGCAGATCGGCGAGTCGGGTGACGCCGGCGAGGGAAGGATGCCGCGTCAGGCCGGCGAACGCGCGGCGCAGGGGAGGCTGTCGCAGCGCCGCCGCGCGGAGCAGATCGTCGTCGGCGAACACGGCGGGTGTCGCGGCATCCGCGATGATGCGCCCGTCGCCCACGACGATCGTGCGGTGCGCGTGCTCGGTGACCAGTTGCATGTCGTGGGTGACGACGAGGATGGTCGTGCCTTCGGCGCTGAGGTCGCTCAGCAGGCCCATCAACTCGTCGGCGCGTGCGCGGTCCTGACCGAACGTCGGCTCGTCGAGCGCGAGCACCGGTGCGCCCGCGACCAGAGCCGTGCCGACCGAGAGGCGGCGCTTCTGGCCGCCCGAGAGCAGGAACGGGTGGACCTCGGCCTTGTCCTCGAGGCCGAACCGGCGCAGCACGTCGAACGCGCGCTCGCGCACCTCCTCCTCGGGCAGCCGCTGTCGGCGCAGACCGTGGGCGAGCTCGTCGTACACCGTGTGGGCGATGAACTGGTGTTCGGGATTCTGGAAGACGAAGCCGATCCGCCGTGACAGGGTGCGCAGGTCGGTGCGGCCCACGTCGACGCCGTCCACGGTGACCTGCCCGCGCGGGACCGGGATGACTCCCGCGAGCGACTGCAGGAGCGTCGTCTTGCCGGCGCCGTTCGCGCCGACGATCGCGACGAACGCGCCGGCGTCGACGTCGAGGTCGATGCCGTGGAGGATCTCGCGGCGCCCGCGGCGCGTGCGCAGCCCGCGCGCACGGATGACGGGGGATGCCGCGCCCGGTGCCTCCGCATCGTCTGCACGACTCCGCCTGGAGGGGCCTTCGGAGGGGTTGGAGCCGGCGGTGGCCGCCGTCGAGGCGGAGTCGTGCAGACTGCCGCCCGCGGATGTGTCGGCCGACTCCAGGGCGGCGTGCAGCTCGGCGGGTTCGAGGGGGAGGGGGTCGAGCGTCCAGCCGGCCGCGCGCAGGCGGAGCGCGGCGAGGGTCGACACGGGCAGCCACACGCCCATCTCGTGCAGCTCGGCGGCGCGGGCGCGGAGCACGTCGTCGACGGTGCCGTCCGCGACGGTGCGCCCGACGTGGTCGAGCACGACGACCCGGTCGGTGATCCCCACGACGGCGTCGAGGTTGTGCTCGACCAGCAGGATCGCCCGGTCGCCGGCGGCGACGAGGGCGCCCAGTGCGGCGTAGACCTCCTCGATGCCCTGCGGGTCGAGGTTGGCCGTGGGCTCGTCGAGAACGAGCAGGGGCGAGCCCATCGCCAGGGCGCACGCGATCGCGAGCCGTTGCCGGCCGCCGCCGCTCAGACGGTCGGGGTTCTCGTGGCGGCGCTCCCACAGCCCGACGCGGCGCAACGCCTCCTCGGCCCGGGTCAGCACCTCGTCCACCGGCAGCCGCAGATTCTCGGGACCGAACGCCACTTCGTCGAGCAGCGTGCCGGTCACCAGCTGTGCGTCCGGGTCCTGGAAGACCATGCCCACGTGCGTGCTCAGCCGGGCCACGGGCGTCGTGGCGGTGTCGAGCCCGGCGACCTCGACGGTGCCGGAGAGGGCGGCGGGCACGGCGTGCGGGATGAGGCCGTTGAGAGCGAGCGCCAGCGTGGACTTCCCGGCGCCGCTGGGTCCGAGCAGCAGCACCACCTCACCGCGCGCCACGTCGAACGTGGCGGATGCCGGGGCATCGGCATCCGCGCCCTCATGCCGGATCGCGAGATCGCGCACGCGCAGCAGCGGAGCAGGCTCACGGCCGGCGGGAGCAGCGGCTTCCGCTCCGAAGACGGCAGAGGTCACGGATCATCCCAGCGGTCGGGCAGAGGGTCGCTCCCAGGTTAGCCCAGCCTAACCTCAGCGGCCAACAGTCGTCAGCGCCGGACGGTCTGCCGCGCCACGCCGGCGCGCCGCAGCGAGGCTCCGACGCCCAGGCCGATCGCCGTCCACGCGACGGGACCGCACACGGAGAGGGCGAGGTAGGCGATCTGGGCCCACAGGGCGTAGGCGCTCAGATGCGCCGCGAAGAAGACGACGACCGCCACGAGCACGCCGATGACCGCCGCGGAGATGAAGAAGCGCCACGCTCCCCAGGCGCGATAGCGCGTGAGGGCCGCGACCCCCTCCTGGATGGCGCCGAACAGCAGGGCCGTGCCGAGGAACCGCATCGTCCACACGGGGGCGAACGCGCTGGCGACCAGCGCGGCGAGCACGTGCGTGAGCAGGGCCACGAGCGGCAGCCGCAGCACCTCCTGCGCGACGATCCCGGGGAGCACGTGCGCCCCGAGGACGAGCCCGTAGACGATGGCGAGGCCGGGCACCGCGAGCACCACCGGCGTGACGAGTCCGGCGATGCCGCCGAGGATGCCGGTGGCCACACCGATGGCCGCGCACACCAGCAGGACGCGCGTCGACAGGACGGTGTTTCGGGCCACGATCCCAGCGTAGCCGCGCGTCCCCGGGGCTCAGGCCGGGAAAAATGCTCAGATGCTGCGCCGCCGCGGTGTCAGCCGCACCGCGGGAAGCGGCGGTGCGGGCACCCGCTCGGCGCCGTGCCCGACGACGTGACCGAAGCGCGCCTGTGGCGCGGGCGTCGGGGCGTCCTCCGCCTCGGCCTCCCACGCCGCCCTCGCCGCGACGATCTCCTCGTGCGAACGCGCCACGAAGTTCCACCACATCACGATGTCGGCTTCGAACGGCTCCCCGCCCAGCAGGAAGAGCGTCGTCTCGCGCACCGCGGTGACCTCGACGCCGTCGCGGTGGATGCCGAGGTACAGCAGGCCCTGGTCGGGCAGGGCGGTCGCGGCATCCGCTGTCGCCCACACCTCGGGGGTGCCGTCGATGCCGACCAGCGCGTACTCCCACGACGGTTCGAGCGGGAGCCGGACGCGGGAGCCGGCCGGGAGGTGGAGCTCGGCGCCGACGATCGGGGTGTACATCGTCGCGGGCGAGGTCGCCCCCGCGAACGAGCCCACCACGACCGTTGCGGTGGCGCCCGTCCCGCCGGCGGCGTCGGGGATCGTCGTCACGGGCAGGTCGTCGTGGCGCTCGAAGGCGGCGGCGCCGTGGCGGCGCGACTCGGGCAGCGCGACCCACAGCTGCAGGGCGTCGAGGGCCACCGCCTCCTCGCCGACCGAGTACTCGGAGTGGGCGATGCCGGCGCCGCTGGTCATCAGGTTGAGCACCCCGCGGCGCACGACGACGTCGCTGCCGAGGGTGTCGCGGTGGCGCACCTCGCCCACGAGCGGCCAGGTGACCGTCTGCAGGCCGATGTGCGGATGCGGCTCGACGCGCATGCGCGCCGTCTGCGGGCCGAACCGGTCGAGGAAGCACCACGCGCCGACCAGGGGCAGCGCCCGCTGCGGCAGGCTGCGGTGCACCTCCATGGCGCGCACCCCGCCGAGCGGGACCTCGCGGGCTTCCAGCAGCAACGCCCGCGGACCGTCGCAGACCGCCGGGCCGGCCACGTCGGGCGGGGCGTCGTCCAGGCGGGTCATCCGCGCGGCGTTCCCACGCCTTCGTCGCCCGGGGTGGGCTCCGCCGTCGACGCGTGCTCCGCCGTCTCGACGTCGCGTTCGCGCCACACCGCCTTCAGCCCGGGGACCTCGTGCTTCTGCAGATAGGTGACGATGAACGGGCAGACCGGCACCACCACGTCGCCCCGGGCGGCCTCGTCCGCCATCGCCGCCGCGACCAGCTTCGTGCCGAGGCCCCGACCGCCGTAGGCCGGATCGATCTCGGTGTGCGGGAAGACCAGACGCCCCTCGGCATCCTCCTCGAACTCGGTGTAGCCGGCGATGTCGCCGTCGACGAGGATCTCGTAGCGGTCCTTCTCGTCGTTGCGTGAGATGCGGACGTCGTCGGTCATGACGCTCCTGTCGGGTCGATGTGTCCTCCCCAACGTAGGCGCGTCGTCGCCTGTTCCGCCAGGGCTGTCGCCGGGAGGCGCGAGCGGGGAGGATGGCGGCATGACCCCCCGCTCCGCCCGCCGCCGTCCGCGCCTCCTCGTCTGCGCGGGAGCGGTCGTCGCGGCGACCGCGCTCCTGCTCTCGGGATGCGGGGCCTACGGTCCGTCCCCGTCGCCCTCGCCGACGTCGACCCCGACCGCGACGCCCGCGCCGACCGCGACGCCCGCGCCGACCGCGACGCCCGACCCCCTGGCCAGACTCGACCTGCGCCAGCGCGTCGGACAGCTGTTCATCGTCGGAACGGCGGTCGACGCCGTCACTCCCGACACGCTCTCGGCGGTGGTCGACCGGCACGCGGGCGGCATCTTCCTGCACGGGCGTTCGCAGGCGGGCGCCCAGGCCGTGGCGGGGGTGGTCGGTTCGTTCACGACGGGGGATGCCGACGGCATCCCCCTGTGGGTGTCGACCGATCAGGAGGGCGGCGAGGTGCAGGTGCTCACGGGGCCCGGGTTCGACGACATGCCTTACGCGATCCGGCAGGCGGATCTGCCCGACGACCAGCTCCGCGCCGCGGCGACCACGTGGGGTGGTCAGATCGCCGCCGCGGGCGTGACGCTGAACCTCGCCCCGGTCGCCGACATCGTCACGAGCGCGGCGACCCGGTTCGACAACCCGCCCATCGGCGGGCTGGGCCGACAGTACGGCTACGACGGGGCGACCGTCGCCGCGAAGGCGGGCGCCTTCGCGGACGGCATGCGCGCGGCCGGCGTGATGCCCGTGTTCAAGCACTTCCCGGGACTCGGGCACGTCACCGCCAACACCGACACGACGGCCGACGTCGTCGACACGACCGTCACCGCCGACGGCCCCGACATCGCCGTCTACGGCACGCTGCTCGCGGGCGGGCCGGCGGGCGTGATGGTCTCGAGCGCGATCTACCAGAACCTCGACCCGTCGGCGCCGGCGGTGTTCTCGCCGACGGTGGTGGGCCTCGCACGGGCGAAGGTCGGCCCGGAGGGCATGCTCATGACCGACGATCTGTCGGCGGCGCAGGCCGTGCAGGCCTGGAGTCCCGCCGATCGCGCCGTGCTCGCCATCACCGCGGGCATCGACGTCGTGTTGGCCTCGACCGATCCCACCGTCTTCCCGGCCATGTACGACGCCGTGCTGGCGAAGGCCCAGTCCGACCCGGTGTTCGCAGCCCGCGTCGACGACGCCGCGCGCCACGTGCTGGCCGCCAAAGCCGCGCGGCCGTGACCAGCGTGCGGGGTGCGGCGGCGTGACCGGGTCGCGGGGTGCGGCGGTGTGACCGGGTCGCGGGTTGTGCTGGCGTGACCGAGCGGAGGCGGCGCCTGGCAGACTCGGGACATGACCTCTGCCGCGGCACTGACCGACCTCGTGCCCGCGCAGGCGACGGCGGATGCCGCCTACGAGGGCTTCGTCGCGTGGGCGACCGGGCGGGGGCTGACGCTCTACCCCGCTCAGGACGAGGCGATCATCGAGCTGGTCTCCGGCGCGAACGTCATCCTCTCGACCCCGACCGGCACCGGTAAGTCGCTCGTCGCGATCGCGGCGCACGCGGCGTGTCTCGCCGCCGGAGGGCGCTCGTACTACACGGCGCCGATCAAGGCGCTGGTCAGCGAGAAGTTCTTCGCCCTCGTCGAGATCTTCGGTCCCGAGAACGTCGGCATGGTCACCGGCGACTCGTCCGTCAACCCCGACGCCCCGATCGTCTGCTGCACCGCGGAGATCCTCGCCAACATCGCGCTGCGCCAGGGCGGGGACGCTCCCGTCGATCAGGTCGTGATGGACGAGTTCCACTACTACGGCGACCCCGACCGCGGATGGGCGTGGCAGGTGCCGCTGCTCCTGCTGCTGCGGGCGCAGTTCCTGCTGATGTCGGCGACCCTGGGCGACGTGACGCCCATCGCCGACGACCTGGCGCGGCGGACGGGGCGGCCCGTGGCGCTCGTGACCGGTGTCGAGCGCCCGGTGCCCCTGCACTTCTCGTACGAGCGCCGCCCCGTGCACGAGGTGCTGACGATGCTCGTGGACGAGCGCGAGGTGCCGGTCTACATCGTCCACTTCGCGCAGGCGGCCGCGCTCGAACGCGCGCAGGCCCTGGCATCCGTCACCCTCACCACCCGCGCGCAGCGCGACGAGATCGCGGAGGCGATCGGCGGCTTCCGCTTCACGACGGGCTTCGGCAAGACGCTGTCGCGTCTGGTGCGCGCGGGCATCGGCGTGCACCACGCCGGGATGCTGCCGCGTTACCGTCGCCTCGTCGAGACGCTCGCGCAGCGCGGACTGCTCCGGGTGATCTGCGGCACCGACACGCTCGGCGTCGGCATCAACGTGCCGATCCGCACCGTCATGATCACCGCGCTCAGCAAGTACGACGGCACGAAGATGCGTCAGCTCAGCGCGCGCGAGTTCCATCAGGTGGCCGGTCGCGCCGGCCGCGCCGGCTACGACACGCACGGCAACGTCGTCGTGATGGCTCCGGAGTGGGAGATCGAGAACGCGGTCGCGCTGGCGAAGGCCGGCGACGACGCGGCCAAGCGCAAGAAGATCGTCCGCAAGAAGGCGCCCACCGGCGTCGTCAACTGGGGCGAGGGCTCGTACGAGCGGCTGATCGCGGCGCCGCCTGAGCCGCTCGTGCCGCAGCTGAAGCTGACGGCCGCGATGCTCATCAACGTCATCGGCCGCGGCGGCGACGTCTTCGGCAACGTCCGGTCGCTCGTGTTCGACAACCACGAGCCGCGCGAGCGCCGCTACGCCCTCGCCCGACGGGCGATCGCGATCTTCCGGACGCTCGTGGACGCGGGGATCGTCGAGGTCGACCGCGACGCGGCATCCGGCCCGCGCATCGCCCTCACCGTCGATCTGCAGCCGAACTTCGCCCTCAACCAGCCCCTGTCGCCGTTCGCGCTCGCCGCCATCGAGCTGCTCTCGCCCGACGACGACGTGCGGCCCGGCGCCGCTGCCGTCCCGAACTCCTCCACCGCGGGCGCTCCCGCCGCTGTCGAGGCTGATCCGGGGGATCGGGGTGCGGATTGGAGGAGTTCGGGTCGCGCCGGCGCGACCGCCGTCGCCGCGGGTGGCATCGGTACCGGCCACTACGCCCTGGATGTGCTCAGCGTGATCGAGGCGACGCTCGACGATCCGCGGGCGATCCTTTCGCAGCAGGAGTACCGCGCCCGCGGCGAGGCGGTCGCGGCCATGAAGCGGGACGGGATCGAGTACGAGGAGCGGATGGCGCTGCTCGAGGAGATCACCTACCCGAAGCCGCTCGCCGACCTGCTGGCGCAGTCGTTCGAGGTCTTCGCGTCGAGTCAGCCGTGGGTGCGCGACTTCGAGCTGAGTCCCAAGTCGGTCGTCCGCGACATGTTCGAGCGGGCCATGTCGTTCGCGGAATACGTCTCCTTCTACCAGCTGGCGCGCAGCGAGGGGCTGGTGCTGCGCTACCTCTCCGACGCGTATCGCGCGATCCGCCAGACCGTCCCGGCGGAGGCGCGCACCGACGAGCTGATGGACATCATCGAGTGGCTCGGCGAGCTCGTGCGTCAGGTGGACTCGAGTCTCGTCGACGAGTGGTCCGCGCTCGTCGACCCTTCGGCGGTGCTGCCCGAGGACGGCGCTCCCGTGGTGCCGCCCGCACCCCCGTCGATCCTCACGAACGAGCGTGCCTTCACGGTGCTCGTGCGCAACGAGCTGTTCCGGCGCGTGCAGCTCGCGGCGCTGCAGGACGACGACGCGCTGGTCGCCCTCGACCCCGACCTCGACTGGCCGGCCGCGCTCGACCGCTACTACGACGAGCACGACCAGATCCTCACGGGCGGACCGGCCCGCGCGCCCCGGCTGTGCGCGATCGACCGGGCGGATGCCGCGGCATCCGGCATCTGGCGCGTCGAGCAGACCATCGACGACCCCGAGGGCGATCACGACTGGCGCCTGCGCGCCGAGGTCGACCTCGCCGCCTCGGTCGAGGAGGGCGCCGCCGTGGTCCGCGCCGTCGAGCTCGTCCGCCTCTAGCCCGCCCTCTTCTTGCTTCCTCCCGCGAGCCGCCACGCCCTGCCCGAGCCGCCACGGCGCGGACGGACGTGCGATGGCGGCTCGGCCAGCGCGTAGCGGCTCGGCGGGTGCTGGCGACGGAGGGGGACGAGGTGTCGGATGCCGCGGCTAGCCTGGACGGGTGACTGCATCGATCCACCGCGACGACGACCCGTATGCGGACGTGCCGTGGGACGTCGATGAGCTGACCCCGCCCGACGAGTTCGATGTGCCGCCGCCGCCGGAGTACGACGGGTATGCCGGTGCCCTCGCGCGCGCCACGCGTGACACCGCGGCGTCGCCGGAGGGCCCGGGATCTCGTGGCGATGTCGCCCCGCCGCGGGGTGCGGCATCCGCTGGCCGTTCCGCGTCACCGCGGGGCGTGGCATCCGCCGGCCGTTCCGCCGCGGCATCCCACACCGCCCACGCCCACGCCCCCGCAGCGCGGCCCGCGGCCGGGGTCGCCCGTCCGCCGCGGTCGACCGATCCGAAGGCCGTCCTGAAGGAGGTCTTCGGCTACGACGAGTTCCGCGGCGACCAGGCCGACATCGTCGCGCACGTCGTGGCCGGCGGCGACGCCGTGGTGCTCATGCCCACGGGCGGCGGCAAGTCGATCACCTACCAGGTGCCCGCTCTCGTGCGCCCGGGCACGGGGCTCGTGGTCAGCCCGCTCATCGCCCTGATGCACGACCAGGTCGACGCCCTGCGGGCCAACGGCGTGCGCGCCGCGTTCCTGAACTCCACCCAGAACCCCGCTGAGCGCGCGGGCGTCGAGCAGGACTTCCTCGCCGGAGAGCTCGATCTGCTCTACGTCGCCCCCGAACGGCTGAGCGCACCCGCGACGACGGCGCTGCTGCAGCGCGGTCGGCTGAGCGTCATCGCGATCGACGAGGCGCACTGCGTCAGCCAGTGGGGCCACGACTTCCGCCCCGACTACCTCGCGCTGGGCGACCTCGCCGAGCGGTTCCCGGGCGTGCCGCGCATGGCGCTCACCGCGACGGCGACGCGCGCGACGCACCAGGAGATCACCGAGCGTCTGCAGCTGCCCGACGCGCGCCACTTCGTCGCGAGCTTCGACCGGCCCAACATCCAGTACCGCATCGAGCCGAAGGTCGACCCGCGCCGGCAGCTGCTGCAGTTCGTGCGGGCGCAGCCGGCGGGCTCCGCCGGCATCGTCTACGCGCTCAGCCGCAAGTCGGTCGACCAGACCGCCGACTACCTCCGCACGCAGGGGGTCGACGCCCTGCCCTATCACGCGGGGTTGGATGCCGCGATCCGCGCGCGTCACCAGCAGCGCTTCCTCCGCGACGACGGCGTCGTGATGGTCGCGACGATCGCGTTCGGCATGGGCATCGACAAGCCCGATGTACGCTTCGTCGCGCACATCGACCTGCCGAAGTCCGTCGAGGGCTACTACCAGGAGACCGGTCGCGCCGGCCGCGACGGCGAGCCCGCGGTGGCCTGGATGGCGTACGGCCTCGGCGACGTCGTGCAGCAGCGCCGCCTGATCGACCAGTCACCGGGCGACCGGTCGTACAAGATGCGCCTCGGCCAGCACCTCGACGCGATGCTCGCCCTCTGCGAGACCGTGTCGTGCCGCCGTCAGAACCTCCTCAACTACTTCGGTCAGAGCTCCGAGCCGTGCGGCAACTGCGACACCTGTCTCGACACCCCCGACACCTGGGACGGGCTCGTGCCCGCGCAGAAGCTCCTGTCGACCATCGTCCGCCTGCAGCGCGAGCGCAACCAGGCGTTCGGCGCCGGGCACCTCGTCGACATCCTGCGCGGCGCGTCGACCGAGCGCATCCGCCAGCAGGGTCACGATGCCCTCGCGACGTACGGGCTCGGAGCCGACCTCAGCGACCAGGACTGGCGCAGCGTGATCCGCCAGCTCCTCGCCCGCGGCATCATCGTTGCGCGGGGCGAGTACGGCGTGCTCGCCGTCGGCGAGGAGGGTGCGGCGGTGCTGCGCGGCGAGCTCGCCGTGCCGTTGCGACGCGACGTGCTCGGCAAGGGCGGCGGGGCGGCGCGGGTACGCAAGACCCCCGCCGCGGATGCCGTCGCCGACGGCGACCGCGACCTGTTCGAGGCCTTGCGCGCGTGGCGTGCCGGCGCGGCGAAGGAACAGGGAGTGCCGGCCTACATCGTCTTCGGCGATGCGACCCTGCGGGCGCTGGCCGCGCAGCGCCCGGCATCCGTCGCCGCGCTGGAAGGCATCACGGGCATCGGGGCGAAGAAGCGCGAGGCGTACGGCGAGGCGGTCCTCGCCGTCATCGCAGGTTCATAGGAACCGTCCCCGCGCTCCACAGCCCGGGGAGGCGTGAACCATAGGCGCGGATGTTCGGGTGGTCTGCATGACCGATCGATCCCGCTCGCGCGTCCACCCGTCACGTCGTGTGCTGCTGCCCGTCACCGCCGTGGTGCTCACGCTCGGCCTCGCGGGCTGCGGCTCGCTCGCCGCCCTCGACACGGTGTCGTCGATGCCGACGTCGACCGGGGTGAGCTCCGAGACGGTCGTCGCGGACGCTTCGGGGTCGCTCTGGGACACGTCGACCGTCCACACGGTGTCGATCCAGGTGGATGCCGATGCGCTCTCCGACATGCTCGCGACCTATCTGTCCGCGGGTGACAAGGAGTGGCTCACGGCGACGGTCACGATCGACGGCGTCGCCTACGAGAACGTCGGCATCAAGCTGAAGGGCAACTCGACCTTGAAAGGGATCACGACGGACAGCGACGCGTCGACGCTGCCGTGGCGCATCCGCCTGGACAAATACGTCGACGGCCAGAACGCGTCGGGCGTCACCGACTTCACGATCCGCGCCAACTCCTCGTCGACGTCGATGAACGAGGCGGTCGCGCTCGACGCGCTGTCCGCGGCGGGTCTCGCCTCCGAGAAGTCCGCCGCGACGAGGTTCTCGGTCAACGGCGGCACGGAGGTCCTGCGGCTGAGCGTCCAGGCGCTGAACGACTCGTGGGTCGACGAGAACTTCCCCGACGCCGGTGCCGATTCGGTGCTCTACAAGGCCAATGCCGACGGGAACTGGGACTGGGCGGGGGCCGACGGCGACTACAGTGCCTCGTTCGACATCGAGGCCGGTGCGGAGGACTACGCGCCGCTCGTCACCCTGCTCGATCTGGTCAACAACGGCACGGCCGACGAGATCGCCGAGAAGCTCCCCACGCTGCTCGACGTCGACTCGTTCGCGACCTACCTGGCCCTCGAGGAGGCCATCGACAACTTCGACGACATCTCGGGGCCCGGCAACAACGCGTACCTGTTCTGGGATTCGAGCACCCAACGGTTCACCGTGGTGGCGTGGGACCACAACCTCGCCTTCGGGGTGCAGAACGTCGGTGGGGGTGGTCAAGGCGGCGGGGCCGGCGGTGCCGCGGGTGCCGGCGGTGCCGCGCCGGGAGGCGGGCG
>NZ_JBXAFF010000027.1:0-39325 GCF_058792815.1 Microbacterium sp. MPR-TSA4 | reverse complement strand
ACCAGAACCCCCGGAACCCCCAGCTCCCCGGCCCACGGTCGTGGCCGCGGCATCCCCGTGCCATCCGGGGGGCGTCGCGAGCGCGTGCTGCACCTCGGTGAGCAACGGGACGAGGTCGACGCGGTCGGGGAGGTAGAGCTCCAGCAGCTGCAGGCCGTCCCAGACGGCCGCGACGCGCACGGCCTCGCCCTCGAAGTCGCGCCCTGGATCCACGGTGCCGGCGGCGGCCGCGTCGCGCAAGGCGACGACCGAGAACTCGCGCAGCCGCGCGTAGCGCTCGCGCATGTAGGCGTGGGCGGGGTGGTCCCGCGTCGAGCTCTCGCCGACCAGTGCGGCGTACAGCGGCAGGTAGCCCTCGAGGCCCTCGTTGCGCGCCGCGATGGCGGCGAACATCAGCGTGCCCGGCGCGGGGACGGCGTCGCCGTCGAGCAGCGCCTCCTCGGTGGCGCGGTCGAAGGAGGCGATCACCGCCGTCAAGAGCAGATCCTTCGAGGCGAAGTGCTTGAGCAGGCCGGGGTGCGTGATTCCGGCGGCGGCGGCGACGTCGCGCAGTGATGCCGCACGGTAGCCGCGCGAGACGAACACGTCTCGGGCCGCCTCCACGATGCGGTCGCGGGTGGCGGCGGCGTTGCGTGTGCGCTGCGGCGTGCTCGTCGTCATGCTCGCCTCCCGAGAGACCACCCTACTGCGGCCCCTGCCCTCCCGAAGGATTCAGTTACCAATCGGTCGGGTTTCGTGTACCGTGTCCCTCGAGACCTCGCGTCTCACCCTCACATCGCTGTGAAAGGACTCTCCATGACAGAGCTGTCACCGGCTGCGACCGCCGCGGCCGTCGGAACGACCGGCATCCGGACGCCGGGCACCACCCCGTCGAAGACGCCGCGGGGCTACACCGCGAGCCTCGCCGCCGTGAACTTCGGCGTCTATCTGGCGCTGCTCACGCCGGTCATGGTGTCGATGGCGTTCAAGATCCAGCACATCTCGACGGATGCCGCCGCCGCGACCGGCAACCTCGGGCTGGTCCTGGGCGTCGGTGCGCTGTTCGCCCTCGTCGCGAACCCCCTCGCCGGACGCCTCTCCGATCGGACGACGTCGCGCTGGGGCATGCGGCGGCCGTGGATCCTGGGCGGGGCGATCGTCGGTCTCGGCGCCTTCGCGTTGATCGGCGCCGCCACCTCGGTGTGGGTCGTGCTGGTGGGATGGTGCCTCGCGCAGGCGGCGATGAACGCACTCCTCGCGGCGGCCAACGCGACGCTGCCCGACCAGGTGCCGGTGGCCCGTCGCGGCGCCGTCTCGGGGCTCGTGGGCATCACGACGCCCCTCGGCATCCTCGGCGGCAGCTTCCTGATGAACTTCATCGCCGAGGACTTCCTCCGCTTCCTCGTGCCGGCGCTGATCTCGACGGTGCTCGCCGTCGTCTTCGTCGTCATGCTCAAGGACCGCGTCCGCACGGAGAAGCCCGTCGACCGCTTCACGATCGGCAAGTTCTTCGGCTCGTTCGTGTTCAACCCCGCCGCCCACCCCGACTTCGGCTGGACCTGGCTCACCAAGTTCCTGGTGATGTTCGGCTACGCCGGCATCGCGACCTTCCTCCCGTTCTACCTCGTGGAGAAGTTCGGCCTCGATGAGCAGGGAGCCATCGCGACGATCCTGGTGGCGAACCTCGCGTCGATGGCGGCCATGATGGTGTCGAGCCCGCTCGGCGGCATCCTGTCCGACCGCATCGGCAAGCGGCGTCCCTTCGTCGCGATCGCCGGTCTGATCATGGTCGTCGGCCTCGTGCTGCTGGCCTTCGCGCCCAGCATCCCCGTGCTCATCGTCGCGCAGGCGATCATCGGGTTCGGCGCCGGGTCGTTCTTCTCCGTCGATCTCGCCCTCGCGACCCAGGTGCTGCCGAACCCCGACGACGTCGCGAAAGACCTCGGCGTGCTCAACATCGCCAACGCGCTGCCGCAGTCGATCGCGCCCGCCATCGCGCCGTCGATCATCGCGCTCGGTGCCGCGACGCCGCTCGGGGGCTACACGACGTACTACCTCTTCGGCGCCCTCGTGGCCCTCGCCGGCGCCGTCCTCGTCTACCGCATCAAGGGAGTGAAATGACCACCGACACCACGACGACCCCGCCCACCGCGATCGAGCGGCCCTGGCTCGACGCCGATCTTCCGATCGACGAGCGCGTCGAGCTGCTGCTGGGGGAGATGACCGTCGAGGAGAAGGCGGGCCTGTTCTTCCAGACGATGATCGCGATGGGTCCCGACGGCGCGCTCTCCGACGGCGACCCCGCCTTCGGGCTCCCCTCGACCGACGAGTACGTGCGTGAGCGGCACATGACCCACTTCAACCTGCTCGGCGTCGCCCCGACCGCGCGCGAGATCGCGCAGTGGCACAACCGCCTGCAGGAGCTCGCGGCCTCGACGCGTCTCGGCATCCCCGTGACGATCTCGACCGACCCGCGCCACTCCTTCACCGAGAACCCCGGCACCGCGATGCTCTCGGGCCCGTTCTCGCAGTGGCCCGACGCGCTCGGCCTCGCGGCGACGCGCGACGAGGAGCTCGTGCGCACCTTCGGCGACATCGCGCGGCAGGAGTACACCGCCGTCGGCATCCGCGTCGCCCTGCATCCGCAGGTCGACCTCGCGACCGAGCCGCGCTGGGCGCGTCAGCTGCAGACCTTCGGAGAGGATGCCGAGCTGTCGGCGCGGCTGGGCGCCGCGTACATCCGCGGATTCCAGGGCGACAGCGTCGGGGCGGGGTCGGTGTCCACGATGGTCAAGCACTTCCCGGGCGGCGGGCCGCAGAAGGACGGGGAGGATCCGCACTTCGCCTACGGCCGCGAGCAGGTGTACCCCGGCGACGCGTTCGAGCTGCACCTGAAGCCGTTCGAGGCGGCGTTCGCGGCCGGCGTGCGCCAGGTCATGCCCTACTACGGGATGCCGGTCGGCACGCAGTACGAGGAGGTCGGCTTCGGGTTCAACAAGAGCGTTCTCACGGGTCTGCTGCGGGAGCGGTTCGGGTTCGACGGCATCGTCTGCACGGACTGGGGTCTGCTCACCGACAGCGAGATCATGGGAACGCCGTTCCCGGCCCGCGCCTGGGGCGTCGAGCACCTGACCCCGGCGGAGCGTATGGCGAAGACGCTCGATGCGGGCGCCGACCAGTTCGGCGGGGAGCGCTGCACCGAGATCCTGCTGCAGCTGGTGGCCGACGGGGTCGTCGCCGAGGACCGTCTCGACGTCTCGGCCCGGCGCCTGCTGCGGGAGAAGTTCCTGCTCGGCCTGTTCGACGACCCGTACGTCGATGTCGATGCCGCGGATCGCATCGTGGGCTCCCCGGACTTCCGGGCGGCGGGCGACGCCGCCCAGCGCGCGGCGATCACGGTGCTCGCCGCGACCGACGCGGTGCCGTTCGGGCCCGGGCCGAAGCTCTACGTCGAGGGGATCGACGCCGACCTCGCCGCGCAGTACGGGCAGGTCGTCGCGACACCGGGCGAGGCCGACGTCGCCGTGCTGCGCCTGCAGGCGCCGTACGAGCAGCGCGGCTCGATGTTCGAGAACTTCTTCCACGCCGGGTCGCTCGACTTCCCGGACGAGGTCGTCGCCCACGTCGCCGAGGTCGCGGCCGCGGTGCCGACCGTCGTCGACGTGTTCCTCGACCGTCCCGCGATCCTCACGCCCCTGGTCGAGCTGGGCGTGACGGTGACGGGCAACTGGGGTGCGAGCTCCGCCGCGCTGCTCGACGTGCTCTCGGGTCGGGCCGTCGCCCGCGGACGGCTCCCCTTCGACCTGCCGCGGTCGATGGCCGCGGTGGAGGCCTCGCGTCCCGACGTCCCGTTCGACACGGTCGACCCGCTGTTCCGCTTCGGCCACGGCGTCGATATCTGACCGCGCGGGGTCGTCTCGCCTGATCGGGGGAGGGCGACAGAATCGGATGCCGCGGCGCGCGGCATCCGATTCTGTTTTGGTGCTCCGATTCCGTGGCGGCGCACCCCGCATGCCAGTGAGACTCAGTCTCACGAAGCGTGGGTGTGGGTTCCATACAGGTCTGGATGCCGCGACGGTCGCGAGCGTTGTGGAGAGCCCGCAACGGGTTTGCGGCGGTGTTGTAGCCCTCCTACCGTCGAGACTGAGTTCTGCTGTCCGCTGTCGAAAGGTACGCCGATGACCGACGCCGCCGTCCGTCCGAAGAAGCCCGCCACGAACACGCGCACTCCCGCGGGGGGAGCCCCCACCGCCGCGCACACCGCGGCCGAGGCGCACGAGGCCCGCATCCACGTCGACACCGTCACCGATCTGCTGCTCGGCACCTGGGCCGACACGCGGCGCGAGGCGCGCGAGATGATCAAGGACCCCGCGATGTGGAAGATCGAGGGGCTGTCGGTGGCCGACCACCGCGAGCGCGTCCTCGGGCAGCTGCGCGTGCTCGTCGAGAACAACGGATCGCGCCGCGCGTTCCCGAAGAAGTACGGCGGCCTCGAGGACAACGGCGCCAACCTCGCCGGCTTCATGGAGCTCGTCCTCGCCGACCCGTCGCTGCAGATCAAGTCGGGCGTGCAGTGGGGCCTGTTCGGCTCCGCGATCTACCAGCTCGGCACCGAGAAGCACCACGACGCCTGGCTGCGCGACGTCATCGACCTCGAGCTCCCCGGCGCGTTCGCCATGACCGAGATCGGCCACGGCTCCGATGTCGCGGCCATCGGCACGACCGCCACCTACGACCCCGAGACCGAGGAGTTCGTCATCCACACGCCGTTCCGCGGCGCATGGAAGGACTACCTCGGCAACGCCGCGCTCCACGGTCGCGCCGCCACGGTGTTCGCCCAGCTCATCACCGGCGGGGTCAACTACGGCGTGCACTGCTTCTTCGTCCCGATCCGCGACGAGAACGGCGAGATGCTCCCGGGCGTGCAGAGCGAGGACGACGGCGTGAAGGGCGGCCTCAACGGCATCGACAACGGCCGGCTCGCCTTCGACCACGTGCGCGTCCCGCGCTTCAACCTCCTCAACCGCTACGGCGACGTCGCCGCCGACGGCACCTACACCTCGGAGATCCCGAGCCCCGGCCGCCGCTTCTTCACGATGCTCGGCGCGCTGGTGCAGGGGCGCGTCTCGCTCGACGGCGCCGCGACCACGGCGACGGCCCTCGCCCTGAACATCGCGATCACCTACGCGGGCCAGCGCCGCCAGTTCGACTCGGGCTCCGGCAGCGACGAGGTCGTGCTGCTCGACTACGGCAAGCACCAGCGGCGTCTGCTGCCGCGGTTGGCGCAGGTGTACGCGCAGTTCTTCTCCAACGACGAGCTGCTGCGCACCTTCGACGGCGTCTTCAGCGGCCGCACCGACACCCCCGAGGAGCGCGAGAACCTCGAGACCCTCGCGGCGGCCCTCAAGCCGCTGTCGACGTGGAACGCGCTCGACACGATCCAGGAGTGCCGCGAGGCGTGCGGCGGCTCGGGCTTCATGGCCGACAACCGTCTGGTGGGGCTGCACCACGACCTCGACGTCTACGTCACCTTCGAGGGCGACAACAACGTGCTCCTCCAGCTCGTCGGCAAGCGGCTGCTCAGCGACTTCGCGAAGCAGTTCCGGGGCGCGGATGCCGCCAAGCTCGCCTCCTTCGCCGCCAGGCAGACGGCCGGCAAGGTGTTCCACGGCGCGGGGCTGCGCCAGCTCGGCCAGGCGGTGACGGACCTGGGCTCGACGGCACGGTCCGTCGAGCTCGGCCTGCGGGCCGAGCAGCAGCACGAGTTGCTGGCCGGACGCGTACAGCAGATGATCGAAGACATCGCTGGCCGGCTGCGCCCGGCATCCAAGGCCTCGCCGGCCGAGGCGGCGGCCATCTTCAATGCCAACCAGGCCGAGCTCATCGAGGCAGCGCGCGCCCACGGCGAGCTGCTGCAGTGGGAGGCGTTCAGCGACGGCATCGCCGGCGTCTCGGATGCCGGCACGGCTCAGGTGCTCACGTGGCTGCGCGACCTGTTCGGCCTGCACCTGATCGAGAAGCACCTCGCCTGGTACCTGATCAACGGGCGCCTGTCGGCGCAGCGCGCGGCCTCCGTGTCGAAGTACATCGACCGGCTGCTCCTGCGCCTGCGCCCGCACGCGCAGGACCTCGTCGACGCGTTCGGGTTCGCGCCCGAGCACGTGCGTGCGCCGATCGCCTCGGGCGCCGAGCGGGAGCGGCAGGAGGAGGCCCGCACCTACTACGCCGACCTCGCCGCCTCGGGGGCCGCCCCCGTCTCAGAGAAGACCCTGAAGAAGAAGTAGCGCCGCCACGCCCCGCGAGCCGACACGATTCGCGCGAGCCGCTACGGCACGGCCGGGCCATTGTGTGACGGTTCGGTCACGGGGTAGCGGCTCGGTGGTGGTGGTGGGGGTGAGTGCCCGGCCGGCCGACCCCGCGCGTGTGCCGGACTCCTCCACGCGCGGGGGCGTGGGCCGCGTCCGGGCGTCCCTGCCCCGCGACCGCAGCGAGTTGGAGGAGTTCGGGACCCGGACCTCGGCGCCCGTCCCCGACACCCCGGTCATGCCGGGGCTCCCGACGGCGCGACGCGGCCGCGCGGTGTCGGCGCCCGCGGCTAGCCTGACGGAGTGAGTGATCTGCGTGTGGGCCCCGACGGCGTCTCGCGGTGCGGCTGGGTCGGTGACGACCCGGAGTACCGTCGCTACCACGACGAGGAGTGGGGCCGGCCGCTGCACGGCGACCGCGCGCTCTTCGAGAAGCTGAGCCTCGAGGGCTTCCAGGCGGGACTGTCGTGGATCACGATCCTCCGCAAGCGTCCCGGTTTCCGCGAGGCGTTCGCCGGCTTCGACCCCGAGGTCGTCGCGGGCTTCGACGACGGTGACGTCGACAGGCTGATGGCGGATGCCGGGATCGTCCGCAACCGCGCGAAGATCCTCGCGACGATCGGCAACGCGCGGCTCGTCCGCGACATGCGTCCTGGTGAGCTCGACGCGCTGATGTGGTCGTTCGCGCCCGACGCGAGGGCCGAGGCGGAGCGGCCGCGCGTCTTCGCGGACGTGCCGGCGGTGACCCCGGCATCCGATGCGCTGTCCGCCGCGCTGCGCACGGCGGGGTTCCGTTTCGTCGGCTCCACCACGATGTACGCGCTGATGCAGTCGGCGGGGATGGTCGACGACCACCTTCACGGGTGTCACCGCGCACCCTGATCGACGCACCCTTACCGCCGGGAGGGGTGCGCCGTGTCGCACCCACGCGGCAGACTGACGCCATGGCACCCGCATCCGAGCACGTCGCCGACTCGCACGGACGCATCCGCGTCGTCGGGGCGCGTGAGAACAACCTCCAGGGCATCGACGTCGAGATCCCGAAGCGGAGGTTGACGGTCTTCACCGGCGTCAGCGGCTCCGGCAAGTCCAGCCTCGTGTTCGGAACGATCGCGGCGGAATCGCAGCGGCTGATCAACGAGACGTATCCCACGTTCGTGCAGCAGTTCATGGGACAGCTGAGTCGCCCCGACGTCGACGCGCTCGAGAACGTGAGCCCGGCCATCGTGGTCGATCAGGAGCGGATGGGCGCCAACGCGCGCTCCACGGTCGGCACGGCGACCGACGTCCACGCCATGCTGCGGGTGCTCTTCAGTCGCATCGGCCGGCCGCACGTCGGCTCGCCGCAGGCCTTCTCGTTCAACGTGCCGTCGGTCTCGGGGTCGGGGGCGATCACGATCGCCGTCGGCGCCGACGACGGCAAGACCGAGCGCCGCTCGTTCGAGGTCACCGGCGGCATGTGCCCCGCGTGCGAGGGGCTGGGGCAGGTGAGCGACATCGACATCGACGAGCTGCTCGACCGCTCGCTGTCGCTGCACGCGGGCGCCATCCGGGTTCCCGGCTACACGCCCGACGGTTGGATGGTGAAGGGCTACAGCGAGTCCGGGTTCTTCGACCCCGACAAGCCCATCGCGGACTTCACCGACGACGAGCTGCACGTGCTGCTGCACCGGGAGCAGACGAAGGTGAAGATCGCGGGCATCAACATGACCTACGAGGGACTCGTCCCGCGCATCACGAAGTCGATGCTGCAGAAGGACCGGGAGGGCCTGCAGCCCCACGTCCGGGCCTTCGTCGACCGTGCGGTGAAGTTCATGCCGTGCGCGGCATGCAGCGGGACGCGACTCAACCACGCGGCGCGATCGTCGAAGATCGCGGACGTCAGCATCGCGGATGCCGCGGCGATGCAGATCACCGAGCTCGCGGCCTGGGTGGCGACGATCGACGACCCGTCGGTCGCGCCGCTGGTGACGGGGCTGCGCCAGACGCTGGACTCGTTCGTGGCGATCGGGCTGGGCTATCTGTCCCTCGATCGCGCCAGCGGCACGCTCTCCGGCGGCGAAGCCCAGCGCACCAAGATGATCCGCCATTTGGGCTCGAGCCTCACCGACGTCACGTACGTGTTCGACGAGCCCACGACGGGTCTGCACCCGCACGACATCCAGCGCATGAACGACCTCCTGCTCCTACTGCGCGACAAGGGCAACACCGTGCTGGTCGTCGAGCACAAGCCGGAGGTCATCGCGATCGCCGACCACGTCGTCGACCTCGGACCCGGCGCGGGGCGGGCCGGCGGGCGCATCACGTACGAAGGCGACGTCGCCGGACTGCGCGCGTCCGACACCGTCACCGGCCGGCACATCGACCATCGGGCCCGGCTGAAGCCCGAGACGCGCGGCGCCCGGGGCGCGCTGCCGATCCGCGGTGCGCGCCTGCACAACCTCCAGGGCGTCGACGTCGACGTGCCCCTCGGCATCCTCACCGTCGTCACCGGCGTCGCGGGTTCGGGCAAATCCTCCCTGATCCACGGGAGTCTGCCCGCCTTCGAGGGCGTGGTCGTCGTGGACCAGACGCCCATCAAGGGCTCCCGCCGGTCGAGCCCGGCGACCTACACCGGCGTGCTCGACGCGATCCGCGCCGCGTTCGCGAAGGCCAACGGCGTGAAGCCCGGACTGTTCAGCGCGAACTCGGAAGGGGCGTGCCCCGCGTGCCGGGGGCTCGGGGTCATCATCACGAACCTCGGTTTCACCCAGAGCGTCGAGACGCGGTGCGAGCTGTGCGAGGGCAGCGGCTTCAGCGACACGGTGCTGGAGTACCGCTGGCAGGGGCGCACCATCGCCGAGGTGCTCGCCATGCCGGTCGACGAGGCGGCCCCGTTCGTGGGGAAGGGGCCGGCGCACGCGGTGCTCGTCCGCATGATCGACGTGGGCCTGGGCTACATCACCCTCGGCCAGTCGCTCGCGTCGCTCTCCGGCGGGGAACGCCAACGCCTCAAGCTCGCGATCGCCATGGCGAAGCCGGGCGCGGTCTACGTGCTCGACGAGCCCACGACCGGGCTGCATCTGGCCGACGTCGACAACCTGCTGGCGCTGCTCGACCGGCTGGTGGATGCCGGAAACTCGGTGATCGCGATCGAGCATCACCAGGCCGTCATGGCGCACGCCGACTGGATCATCGACGTCGGCCCCGGGGCGGGCCGCGACGGGGGACGGGTGGTCTTCGAGGGGACGCCGGCCGCGCTCGTCGCGCAGCGCGAGACGCTGACCGCCCGTCATCTCGCGACGTACGTCGGAGGATGACGAGCCGATAGTGGGTAGTTCTCCCCATGCGCAAGGGTGCACCGCCGTGAATTCTGTGACGTAGGCTATCCGGGTCTGCACGACGTGTGCGCCTGCTTCAGCAACAGGTCCCGACGCCACGCAAACAACGAGCCCGGAGGGGAGCCGAGCCCACAATGAAGTCCTTTGCGTGGCTTCGCGCGCGTCCGCGCACGCTGATTTCGACCGCTGCCGTGACGGCGGCCGCCCTGGTGGTGGGCTTCTTCGCCGTCTCGTACGAGGGAAAGCCGACCACGGAGGTCGACCTCAACGACGGCGGTGTGTGGGTCACCAAGCAGTCGAGCCTGCTCATCGGCCACTTCAACCACTCCTCGCGCGTCCTCGACGGCGGCCTGCGCAACGGCACCGCCGACTACGACCTGCTGCAGAGCGGCACCCGCGTGCTGGTCGTCGACTCGACGGCATCCTCGATGGCCGCGATCGATCCGGCACGGGTGATCCTGTCCGACTCCGCCGAGCTGAAGCCGGGCGCCGCCGTCGCGATGGGTGCCGACACGGTCGCGGTGCTCGAGCCGACCGGTGCGCTCTGGACCAGCCCCTTCACGGCCATCAGCGGGATCGGGGCCGAGGGCACCGAACCGGTGGCGGACGAGGGCAAGAACGCGAAGGTCGCCGTCGGCGTCGACGGGACCGTGTACGCGGCGTCGGCCGCCGACGCGGTGCTGCGCTCCTACGGCCCGGGCGACGACAGCACCACCGTGCAGAAGTCGTCGCACGACCTGGACGGCGTCTCCGCCGAGCACACGCTGTCGCTGACCGTCGTCGGCACCACGCCGTACGTGCTCGATCACGACACCGACACCCTCTACGGCGGCGACGGCTCCCGCGTGCAGGTGCCCCGCGGCGCCGTCCTCCAGCAGCCGTCGGGAACCGCGAGCGCCGTGACCCTCGCGACGCCGACGGCTCTCGTGCGGGTCCCGATCGGCGGCGGTGACCCGGAGACCGTGGATGCCGGGAGCGCCGAGGGCGCACCCGCCGAGCCCGTCTACGTCGCGGGGTGCGCGTACGGTGCCTGGTCGGGCAGCGGACGCTTCGTCCGCGACTGCCCCGGCGAGGCCGACGACGTCGTCCAGGACGTGCCGGGCATCGAGCCCACGAGCGTGCTCCGCTTCCGCGTCAACCGCGATGTCGTCGTCCTCAACGACGTGTTCGGCGGGGCGGCGTGGATGGCGTCGGACTCGATGCAGCGCGTCGACAACTGGCAGGACATCACGCCGCCCGAGGGTGAGGGCGACGATGAGGAGGAGACCACCGAGGAGACGGTGCAGACCACCCTCCCGGAGCGCACCGACCAGAACACGCCCCCGGTGGCGCAGGACGACGAGTACGGCGTGCGGCCGGGCCGCACGACCGTGCTGCCCGTACTCGACAACGACACCGACGCCGACGGCGACGTGCTCGTGGCCGCCGCGTCATCGACCCCCGGCTTCGGCAGCGTCGAGCCGATCAACAACGGCGCGGCCCTGCAGTTCACGACGCCGGAGGACGCCACCGGATCGACGAGCTTCCGCTACACGGTCGACGACGGGCGCGGAGGCGAGGCATCGGCGACCGTCACGGTGACCGTGCACCCCTTCGACGTCAACTCCGCCCCCGTGCAGAAGCGCACCACGCCCATCACGGTCGAGTCGGGGGGCACCGCGTCGTACAACGTGCTCTCGGACTGGATCGACCCGGACGGGGACGACATCTTCCTCAAGGACGTCGCGGCCGACGGCGGCGACGAGGCGGACTTCACCCCCGACGGCCAGATCACGTACCGCGCGATCGGCGGCACCCAGGGTCGGAAGGACGTGCCGATCCTGGTCTCGGACGGCTCCGCCGACGGTCCGGGCGTCTCCCGCTACGACATCCGGCCGCTCGGCACCACGCTGCCGGTGACGAACTCCGATCACGTCGTCACCCGCGCGGGCCGCACCGTCACCGTCTCCCCCCTCACGAACGACACCAGCTCCGGCAGCGAGCCGCTGCGCCTCACCCGCGTCGACGAGGTGCCGGGGGCGACGATCGTTCCGGACTTCGCGAACAAGACCTTCACGTTCACCGCGGCCAGCCCGGGGACCTACTACCCGCAGTACCTCGTGTCGGCGGGCCCGAACTCCGTTCCCGGCCTCGTCCGCGTCGATGTGCTCCCGGCATCCAACGAGGATCTCCCGCCCGTCGCGGTGCGCGACATCGCGCTGCTGCCGGTCGGCGGCGACGTGCTCGTGAACGTGCTGTCCAACGACACCGACCCGGGCGGCGGCATCCTCGTGGTGCAGTCGGTCACGTCCGAGCCGGGCTCGGGCGTCGCGGCGGCCGTCCTCGGCCACGAGACGGTGCGCATCAGCGACGTCGGGTCGCTCAACAAGCAGGTGCGGGTGGGGTACACGATCTCGAACGGGTCGCGGTCGGCCACCGGCGAGATCGTCGTGATCCCCGTGCCGCCGCCCGCCAAGCTGCGCCCGCCGGTCGCGAACGACGACCAGGCCGTCGTGCGCGTCGGCGACACCGTCACCATCCCGGTGCTCGCGAACGACTACCACCCCAACGGCGACACCATCCACGTCGCCCCCGATCTCGTCGCCCCGCTGGTCGACCCCGCCGACGGCGCGGCGTTCGTCTCGGAGGACAAGGTGCGCTTCCGTGCCGGGGACACGCCCAAGACCGTCTATGTGACGTACGAGGCGGTCGACTCGTCGGGCCAGCGCGACGCCGGCTACGTCACGATCCAGATCCTGCCCCGCAACGACGAGGCGAACTCCGCTCCGAAGCCGCACGACATCACCGCGCGCACGTTGAGCGGGGCCACGGTGACGATCCCGGTGCCGCTGGACGGCATCGACCAGGACGGCGACTCCGTCGAGCTGATCGGCATCGCAGAAGCGCCCAAGAAGGGGCGCATCGCCGAGACGGGGGCCAACTCGTTCACGTACGAGGCGTTCGGCGACGCGGTCGGCGTCGACACCTTCTCGTACCGCGTGCGCGACAGTCTGGGCAAGGACGCGACCGCGACCATCCAGGTGGGCATCGCCCCGGCGGCGTCGGTCAACCAGGCGCCCTACGCCGTGCGCGACGCCGTCGTGATCCGGCCCGGCCGAGAGGTCGCCGTGCCGGTGCTGGCCAACGACTCCGACCCGGACGGCGACGAGTTCGGCTTCGCCGAGGACGACCCGATCACGCTTCCCGACGTCGCCGGCCTGAAGGCGCGCATCAGCGGGAAGTACCTGCTGATCACCGCTCCCGAAGAGCAGATGAACACCTCGCTGCAGTACGCGATCACCGACGCGCGCGGCGCGCGGGCGAGCACGAGCGTGCAGATCACCGTCGACCCGGAGGTGCCGCTGGAGCGACCCATCGCGCGAGACGATCGCGTGCGGGCGGAGGACGTCAAGGACGGCACGACCGCCGAGATCGCGGTGCTCGAGAACGACGACGACCCCGACGGCACGAAGGCCGACCTGACCGTCACGCTCGGCGTCGGCGGCGAGACCGCCCGCGTCGGCGCGGACGGCTCCGTGCGGGTCGAGGTCGGCGACCAGCGTCAGCTGATCACCTACACCGTGACCGACCCGGACGGCCTCACCGACTCCGCCTTCATCCGGGTGCCCGCGCTGTCGGAGCTGCCGCCCAGCCTGATCTCGACGAAGCCCGTCGAGGTGAAGAGCGGCGAGACCATCGAGCTGCCTCTCTCGCAGTACGTCCGCGCCGCCGGCGGCAAGGGCGTCGTCATCACCGAGGCCGCCAAGGTCACGGCCGTGCACGCGAACGGCGCGAACCTGATCAAGGATCAGCAGACCCTCGTGTACACGTCGGCCGACCGGTACTTCGGCTCCGATGCGCTGACCTTCGAGGTCACCGACGGCGACGGCCCCGACGATCCGACCGGCCGCAAGGCGACGCTGACCATCCCGATCACGGTGCTCCCGCCCGACAACCAGTCGCCCACGATGCTCGGCGCGTCGATGAACGTCTCGCCCGGAGAAGACGCCACGGTGCTCGACCTCGCGGCGCTGGCGAGCGACCCCGACCCGGGCGACCAGGGCAAGCTCACGTTCCGCATCAAGGGATCGACCCCCGACGGGCTCACCGCCGCGGTCGACGGCACCCAGCTCAAGGTGTCGGCATCCGCGTCGACGAAGAAGGGCACGCGGGCCGATCTCACCGTCACCGCGGACGACGGCACGACGCCGCCGGCGGAAGCGACGATCTCGATCACCGTGACGGCGTCCACACGGCCGCTGGCCAGCGCCAACGACGACGTCATCGCCCAGTCGAACCAGGGCTCCACCGAGTCCGTCGCCGTCCTCGACAACGATGTCAACCCGTTCCCGGAGACCCCGCTGAAGGTCGAGAGCGCCACGCTCGAGACCGGCCAGGCGCAGGTCGCCGTCCGCGGCGACCGCGTCGAGGTCACGAGCGACAAGGCCTTCGTGGGCGTCGTGGTCGCGCGCTACCGCGTGATGGATGCCACGGGGGACCCCGACCGCGCCGTCGAGGGACGCATCCGCATCACGGTGCAGGGCAAGCCGGACGCTCCCGGCCGGCCCGTCGTGTCGAGCATCCAGAGTCGCACCGTCGTGCTCTCCTGGACGCCGCCGACCGACAACGGCTCGCCGATCACGGGGTACACGGTCACCTCGACGGCGAACAACTACATGAAGCAGTGCGCGTCGACGACGTGCACCCTCGACGGGCTCACCAACAACGTCGAGTACAACTTCGTGGTCACCGCGAGCAACAAGGTCGGCACGTCCGACCCGTCGATGCGGTCGGAGACCGCCCGTCCCGACGTCCGCCCCGACACGCCCGCGCCGCCGACGCTGAAGTTCGGCGACCGCAGCCTCACCGTCTCGTGGGTGGCGCCGCGCACCGAGGGCTCTCCGGTGGAGTCGTACACGCTCGAGATCTCGCCCGCGCCGCCGTCGGGCATCGTGCAGAAGACCGGCGTCACCGGCACCACGATCGTGTGGGACGGCCTCGAGAACGGCTCGTCGTACCAGGTGCGCGTCCGGGCGCACAACCGCGCGCCGGAGCCGAGCGAGTTCAGTGCCTGGTCGGCCTCGATGGTGCCGGCCGCGCCGCCGGCGGCGCCGAACGCGCCCACGACGACGCTTCTCGACCCGGTGGGCTCACAGGCTCAGATCCGTGTCGACTGGAGCGCCCCCGCCAACAACGGCGACACGATCTCGGCGTACGAGCTGCGCGTGCTGCGGGGGGGATCGGTCGTGAAGACCGTCCCCGTCTCGGGCAGCCAGACCAGTCAGGCCGTCGTCGTCGACACCTCGACGACGGACTACACGTTCGACGTGCGCGCGCAGAACAAGGCGGGCTGGGGCGAGCGCAGCCCGCAGTCGGCGCCGCGTCGCGGTGTGACGGCTCCGGCGGCGCCGACCGGTGTCGCGGCGAGCGAGGGCAACAACGCGGTCGGCGTCACGTGGACGGCCGGGTCGGGCAACGGTGCGGCCGCGAACGAGATCCGCTACGAGTACTCGGTCAACAACGGCGGGTGGAGCGGCTCCTGGGCGTCGGGCGGCACCAACGGCTCCGGCACGATCAGCGGGTCGCAGGTGGCCAACAACGGCACCTACAAGATCCGCGTGCGCGCCGTGTCGACCGTCGACGGAAGCTCCTTCGCGAGCGGCGCGTCGAACGAGTCCAACGCCGTCGCCCCCTACGGTCCGATCGGCAACCCGTCGGCGCGGGCGTCGGCATCCGGCACGAACATCACCTACTCCTGGTCGTCGCCGGGCCGCAACGGGCGCGACATCTCGACCGAGGTGTACATCGACGGCGGGCTCGTCAGCCGTGACGCGAACGGATCGCTGACCCGGGGCTACGGCTATGCCGAGACGCACAGCATCGAGGTGCGCACGAGCGCGGCGGGCCAGACGACGACGGCCTCCGACTCGGCGCGCACCGCCGATCCGCCGAAACCGCGGGTGTGGGTCACGCGCGGCGACTTCGTCAACAACGGGTGTGTCAACGGCTGCTACAAGTTCGTCGTCAACACCCAGAACTTCCCGGCCGGCAGCTACAAGATCAACTGCTACCGCAGCGGCGGCAACGGTCCGATCAACACGTGGCAGGGTCCCTTCGACCTGCCCGCCAACGGCTCGAAGCAGCTGGAGTGCTTCCTCGGCGCCGACGGCTACGACGTGTGGGTCGACATCCTCGGCTGGGGTGGCTCCGTCGACACGGAGACGTCCTGGTGGCCACGGAACTGACGTCCACGAACGAACTCGCACAGCAAGGAACGAACGAATGAGCATGACCCCCGAACAGGCGGCGTGGTTCCGCGACACCTTCACGCGGCTGGTCGACAACGTCGATCAGGCGCTGCTCGGAAAGCGCGAAGTGGTGGGCCTGGTGCTGTCCGCCATGCTCGCGGAGGGCCACGTGCTGCTGGAGGATGCGCCGGGCACCGGCAAGACGAGCCTCGCGAAGGCCATCGCCGCCTCCGTCCAGGGCACGAGCACCCGCATCCAGTTCACGCCCGACCTGCTGCCCTCCGACGTCACGGGCGTCACCATCTACGACCAGCAGAACCACCGCTTCGAGTTCCACCGCGGCCCGGTGTTCTCCTCGATCGTGCTGGCCGACGAGATCAACCGCGCCTCCCCGAAGACGCAGTCCGCGCTCCTGGAGGTGATGGAGGAGTCCCGGGTGACGGTCGACGGCGTGGCACACGAGGTCGGCCGCCCGTTCCTGGTCATCGCGACGCAGAACCCCATCGAGCAGTCGGGTACGTACAAGCTGCCGGAGGCGCAGCTGGACCGCTTCATGCTGAAGACCTCCATCGGCTACCCGACGCTCGCCGTCACCGAGCGGATCCTCGCCGGGGCGGTCGACCGCAACCCCTCGGCATCCCTCAGCGCCATCATCACGACGAGCGCCGTCGCCGACATGGCAGACCTCGCCGCGACGGTGCACGTCGACCCGGTCGTCGCCCGCTACGCCGCGAAGCTCGTGGAGCACACGCGCGCATCGGAGTCGACGCGCCTGGGCGTCTCGGTGCGCGGGGCGATCTCGATGATCCGCGTCGCGAAGGTCTACGCCGCCTCGCAGGGCCGCCACTTCGTCGTGCCCGACGACGTGAAGACGCTCGCGGTGCCCGTCTGGGCGCACCGGCTCGTGCTCGATCCCGAAGCGGAGTTCTCCGGCACGAGCGCCGAGAGCGTCGTGCAGCGCGCCGTCGGCGCGGTCGAGGCACCCCTGGCACGGGCCGCGAGCTGATGTCGTCGGCGCCGGACACCCTGACCCCGTCGCGTCGTGCGCGCCGGCGGGGCGGCGACTCCGGCGTACCCGCGAGTGGGACGCCGACACCCGCGCCGGCATCCGAGGACGTCGCCGGCGACGACGAGGCGCCTCTGGTCGCCCCGCGCGAGGCGACGGCGGCGGAGCGCCGCCGGGAGCGGATCGAGGTGGTGCGGCGGCGCACGACACGTGCGCTGCGCACGGTCGCCGACGTCGTGCAGCCGCTCGGCTGGGTGCTGATCGCGACGGCGGTGCTCGTGTGGTGGCTCGCCTTCGCGTACGGCTGGCGCGAGTTCCTCGTCGTCGCGGGCGTGGTCACGACCACGCTGGTGGTCAGCCTCGGGTTCCTGTTCGGGCGGACCACGTACGAGATCGGGCTGGATCTGACGCGCACCCACGTCGTCGTCGGCGAGCGCGCCGTCGGCGGCCTCATGCTCGCCAACCGCACCTCGCGCACCCTCCTGCCCTCGGAAGTGATCCTGCCCGTCGGCGCCGGCCGGGGCGTCTTCCAGGTGCCGCGGCTCGTTCCCGGCGAGGAGCACGAAGAGGTCTTCGCCATCCCGACCACGGCACGCGGCGTCCTGTCGGTCGGCCCGGTGAGCGTGCGCCGCGGCGATCCGCTGGGGCTGTTCGAGCGTGCCCACGACCGCCGCCAGGCCGTCGACCTCTACGTCCACCCGCGCACGACGACGCTCGACGGCCTCTCGCTCGGGCACCTGCGCGACCTCGAGGGCCTGCCGGTGCAGCACCTGTCCCGCGACGACGTCTCCTTCCACGCGCTGCGGGAGTACCAGCCGGGCGACGACCTGCGGCACGTGCACTGGAAGTCGACCGCGCGCGTCGGCGAGGTGATGGTCCGCCAGTACGAGGAAACGCGGCGCTCGCACTTCGTCGTCGGGCTCTCGACCCTTCCCGACGAGTACCGCGAGGCCGAGGAGTTCGAGCTCGCCATCTCGGTCGCCGGCTCGGTGGGGCTGCGCGCCCTGCGCGACTCCCGCATCCTCGACGTCCGCACGCAGCACGGCCCGGTGCGCTCCGTCACGGCGCGGCGCTTCCTCGACGAGCTGTCGATGCTGGGCGCGTCGCGGCCCCGGCTGGGCGGCACGGTCGCCCTCGCCGGCAGCATCGCCGCGCACGCCCCGGATGCCGCGGTCGTCGTGCTCGTGACGGGCGCGCGCATCGACGCCGCCGAGCTGCGTCTGGCCTGCTCCCGTCTGCCGCAGGGCGTGCGCGCCCTCGCCGTCGTCGCGGACGTCCGCGTCGACGCGCCCGCCCTCCAGCGCATCGGAGAGGCCGACGTCGTCACGATCGGGGCCCTCGACCAGCTGCCGCGCGCCGTCCGGAAGGTGCTGTCGTGAGCGCCCGGGCCCGGATGCCGCGTCTGCGCCCGCGTCCCGCGTCGTCGCGGGTGCCGGAGACGCGGGAGCCGCGCCGCGTCGCGCTGGATGTCGTCGCCGCCGCCCTCCTGCTGATCGTGTCGGTCATCGGGTTCGCCCCGACGTTCGATTCGCCGCAGTACCTCGTCGCCGGGATCGGCGGCCTCGCGCTCGGTCTCGTCCTCGCAGTGGTCGGAGCGCGGTGGCGCTGGGGCATCCTGAGCCTCGCGGGCGGCACGGTCGGCGCCTACCTCGTGTTCGGCGGGGCGCTCGCGCTGCCGCACACCGCGCTGCTGGGCGTCGTGCCGACGCTGGACACCCTGCAGCAGCTCGCCCTCGGCGCCGTCACCTCGTGGAAGCAGCTGCTGACCACGGTCCCGCCCGTCGCGGCGGGCGACGGCCACCTCGTCGTGCCGTTCATCCTCACGCTCGTCGGCGCCGTGCTCACGGGCTCCCTCGCGCTGCGGGCCCGTCAGGCGGCCTGGGCGCTGCTGCCGGCGCTCGCCGTGCTCGTCACGACGGTGCTCCTCGGCGTCGAGCAGCCCGCGGCGCCGCTCGTGCAGGGCATCCTCTTCGCCGTCGTGGCGACGGTGTGGCTCGCCCTGCGGCGGGTGTGGGACCACGACCGCGCCGCCGTCCGGGTGGAGTCCGCCGGTGCCTCCGACGCCGCCACGGTGCGCAGCTCCCGCACGCGCCGCCTCGTCGCGGGCGGCATCGTGCTGGCGGTGGCCTCGGCGGCGGGCATCGCGACGGCCGCCGTGGCGACCCCGCCGCGGTACATCCTGCGCGACTTCATCGTTCCGCCGTTCGATGTCACGCAATACCCCAGTCCGCTGCAGTCGTTCCGCGGCCACGTCCGCGACGACGCCGACAAGACGCTGTTCACCGTCACCGGGCTGCCCGAGGACGGCCGGGTGCGACTGGCGACGATGGACGCGTACGACGGCATCGTGTACAACGTCTCGGATGACGGCGCCGGCTCGTCCAGCGCGTTCACGCCGATCCGCTCGAACATGTCGCCGACCGCGACGGGCACCCCGGCGACCGTGCGCGTGGAGGTCGGCGACCTCGACGGCGTGTGGGTGCCGGATGTCGGTGCCGTCCGCGACTTCGCCTTCGACGGGCCGCGGGCGTCCGAGCTCGCCCGCACGACCCATTTCAACGATGCGACGGGAACCGCGGTCTCCCCGATCGGCCTCGCGAAGGGCGACGCCTACACGATCGAGACGGTCGTGCCCGAGCAGCCCAGCGACGCCGCCTTGGCGGATGTCCCCTTCGCGTCGCTGAAGATGCCGAAGCAGAGCGGCATCCCCGAGAAGATCGCCGACCTCGCGTCGAAGGCGACCGCGAGCGCCGAGACGCCCATCGAGCGGGCGCGGGCCCTCGAGAGCTACCTGCACACGCAGGGCTTCTTCAGCCACGGCCTCGGCGACGAGGTCCTCTCCCTCTCCGGTCATGGCGCCGCCCGCATCACGTCGCTGTTCGGCAGCGAGCAGATGGTCGGCGACGACGAGCAGTACGCGGTCGCCATGGCCCTCATGGCCACGCAGCTCGGCATGCCGGCCCGCGTCGTGATGGGGTGGCACGCCGACGACAAGCACCCGCAGGACGGTCCCACGCTCACCGCGACCGGCGGCAACCTCCACGCCTGGGTCGAGATCGCGTTCCAGGACCACGGTTGGGTCGTCTTCGACCCGACACCGGACGAGGACAACAAGCCGAACGACCAGTCGACCAAGCCGAAGGCGAACCCCAAGCCGCAGGTGCTGCAGCCGCCGCCCCCGGCCCAGGAGCCGGCCGACCTGCCGCCCGCGATCGCGGAGAACCGCGATCAGGAGGAGGACCAGGCGGCCGGGCTCAGCTGGCTCGGGCCGGTGCTGCTCTACGGCGGCATCACCCTCGGGGTGCTCGCGCTGCTGCTGGCCCCCTTCATCGTGATGGGCGTCATCAAGGGCGCCCGGCGGGCGCGTCGGCGCGGGGCGGCGCGGACCGCCGACCGCATCTCCGGCGGCTGGGACGAACTGGTCGACTCCGCCGTCGATCTGCGCGCGCCCGTCGTCGCCGGCGCCACCCGTGCCGAGAGTGCGGACGTGCTCGGTGCCGCCTTCGCCCAGCCGCGCGTGGCCTCGCTCGCGACCCGGGCCGATGTCGATGTCTTCGGACCGGGTGATCCGACGCCCGAGGACGTCGAGACGTTCTGGCGCGAGGTGGACGACATCGTCGGGGAGATGAGGGGTTCCGCCACGCTGTGGCAGCGCCTGCGCGCGCGGCTCAGTCTGCGCTCCCTGCGCCACGGCGGCCCGCCGTGGCAGGCCGTGCGCCGCACCGTGGCCGGTGCCGGCGCGTCCGTGGGCGCCTGGGTGCGGCGCAGCATCCGTCGACGCCCCTCTCGTGGAACGGAGTCCTCCGATGAGTGATCCGGCATCGGTGCACCGCCCGGCTCGGCTGGGCCGTCGTGCGGGCGCGTATCTGATCGATGCGGCGATCGGGTTGATCGTCCTGCTGATCGCCGTGGGCGTGTTCGCCGGCATCTCGTTCGGCACGGGCGGCGGGCTGCCGCTGCCGGTCGCCGTCCTGCTGGCGTACGCCGTCGGGCTGGGCTGGTTCGTGGTCTACACGGTCCTGCAGGCCGGGGCGGGCTCGCTGGGCATGCGCGCTCTCGGTCTGCGCCTCGTCCGCGAGGGCACGTCGGATGCTGCGCCCCTCGGCTTCGGTCGAGCGCTCGGACGCAACCTCGTCTGGGGCCTGGGTGCGGCGATCGTGGTCGGGTACTTCTCCCCCCTGTTCGACGGGACGCCGTGGCGTCGCGGCTGGCACGACCGCGCAGCGGGAGCGGTGATGACCGACGTCGCGGGCCGCCCGGCCGTGCCCTCCGAGGACGCGTCGGTCGCGCCGACGCCGGCGGCTCCCGTCGGTCCTCTCGCGCCGTCGGTGCTCCCGCCCGCGCCGATCCTCCCGGTCGGCGACGCCGCCGACCTCGACGGCTGGACGCCGGCCGGCCCCGCCGCCCCGGCGCCCGCGTCACCGCTCGCGAGCGGCGTGATCTCCTTCGTCCCCGGCGTCAGCGACCCCTCCCGTCTGGACGAGCCGGCACCCGCCCCGGCGCCGGCGGTGCCGACGGTCGATGCGGCGCCGGTCGACCCGCCGCCCGCCCGCGACACCGCGGCGACGCCCGGCCCGCGGACGGCCGACGTGCCGCTCATCGAGAACCTCGACGAGACCCGCATCTCCACGGGCGAGCGGCCGTTCGCGCGCCTCGTCTGGGACGACGGCACCCGCCAGGCCGTGTACGGTCGCACGCTCTTCGGGCGCAATCCCGCCCCCGAGACGGGAGCGATGGTCTCTGCGGTGCGCGATGAGACGCTGTCGCTGTCCAAGACCCATTTCGAGCTCGTCCCCGCCGACGACCGTTCCGTCTGGGTCGTCGACCGGCATTCGACCAACGGCGTCGTGCTGCGCCGCGGGGTCGGCGGGGCGGATGCGCAGCCGCTGGTCCCGGGGGAGCGCACGCGCGTGCGCAGCGGCGACGTGCTCGAGTTCGGCGACCGGCAGGTGACGATCGAGGTGGCGTCGTGACCGCGGTGCCCATCGTCGTGCGCGCGGGCGCGGCGACCCACACGGGGCTGCGCCGCCGCGTGAACGAAGACGCGTTCCTCGCGCAGGCGCCGCTGTTCCTGGTCGCCGACGGGATGGGCGGTCACGACGCCGGCGACCGTGCGAGTGCCGCCGTCGTCGCGGAGTTCGCGCACCTGGTCGGCGGGGCGAGCCTGGCGATCGATCAGATGCGCACGGCGCTGCGTCGTGCCCGCGCCCGGGTGGAGGCGATCGCCAGCGACGGCCGCGCCGCCGGCACCACCCTCGCCGGCGTGGTGGTCGCGGAGGTCGGCGGGGTGGGCTACTGGCTCACGGTGAACGTGGGCGACTCCCGCACCTATCGCTTCGCGAACGGCGTCCTGGAGCAGATCAGCGTCGACCACTCGGTGGTCCAGGAGCTCCTCGACGCGGGCGTGCTCAGCGGAGCGGATGCCGCGACCGACAGCCGCCGCAACGAGATCACCCGAGCGATCGGCGCGGGAAGCGACGGTCAGGCGGACTACTGGATGGTCCCCGCCGCGCCGGGCGACCGCATCCTCGTCTGCTCCGACGGGCTGTCGGGGGAGCTGTCCGCCGAGCGGCTGCGCGACATCCTCGCCGACGAGTCCGATCCGGATGCCGCGGCCACCCGCCTCATCCACGAGGCGCTCGTGCACGGCGGGCGCGACAACATCACGGCCGTCGTCGTCGACGCGCTCGCGGTGTCGGGCTACGACGACGTGTACGACACCGCGCCGGCGGGGGCGCGACGCGGCGACGCCGACGGCGATACGCGCCCGCGCGCGGACGCGAGGGGTGACTTCTGATGGTGGGGGATGCGATGACGAGCACACGAGTCGACTACCGGCCGGCCGACGCCGAGGCCGCCTGGTGGGTGGCTGTCGACGACGGCGCCCTGGCGGCGCTGTCGCCCGTCGTGTCGGCGGCGACGGCGGCGACCATCTGGCGCGGCCTCGGCACCGGCGGGATCGGGGCGGTGCTGGAGGCGCTCACCGGCGCGTTCGGCACCTCGCTGGCTGCGCTCCCGCCGTTCGCGCTCGCGATCGCCGAGCCCGGCGGTGTGCGCGTCGCGGTGCGCGGTGACGTGGAGATCATCGTCGAGGGCGACGGCGTCGAGGCCGTGTCGGGTACGGGCGTCGCGACGTGGACCGAGCGCTTCCTGCCCGGAGCGGTCCGCGCGACGATCGTGCCGGCCGGGGCCACGACCGCGCCGGCGGCCGACGTGCCGCTGCGTTCCGGCGTCGTGCGCGCCGACCAGATCCGGCTGGAGCTGGGCGCGTCGCCGACCCGGGGCGAGCCGGCGGTCCCCGCCGCTGCTGCATCCGCGGCATCCGCGGCATCCGCTGCATCCGCTGCGCCGGCTGCCGGGGCGGCCGAGCCGTCCGATCCTGAGGAGATGTCGGATGCTGAGGAGCCGCCGGCCGCTGCCGCCTCCGCGGCATCCGCCATCTCCTCGATATCTGCCGCCTCCTCGGCACCCGCCATCTCCTCGGCACCTGCCGCCTCCTCGGCATCCGTCATCGACTCGGTGCCGCCGGGACTGTTCGGGGCGCGGGCGGCGACCGCCCCGGCGGCGGCGTCAGAACCCGCCGAGACGGCCGCGCCGGTGGCGGCGACGGCGGCCGAGCCCGCGCCTCCCGCCGAGTCCGAGTCCGATGCGGCACCCGAATCCCCGCCCGAGCCCGGGGTGGCGCCGCGTGCCGACACCTCCGCCGACACGCTGATCCCGGAGGCGACGGCCGCCGAGGACGCCGAACCCGCACCCGTGGACGAGTACGACCTGCTGTGGGGCGAGACGGTCGCCCGTCCCGTCTCGGCGGCGGCGATCGCCCCCGTCGAAGCGGAGACGGATGCCGCGGATGCCGCCGCCGCACCGGGTGCGGAACCCGGACCCGCCCCGTCGGCCGACCCGGCCCCTCCCGCCGCGGCGCCGCGGCCCGCCGCGGCGGACGCACCGGCCACGCCCGATGGGCTCGGCGACCACGACGGCGCGACGATCGCCGTGGCGGACGTGCGGGCGATGCGCGCGGAGCGCATCGCGTTCGAGTCGACGGACAGCGTCCCGGCCCGCCGCCCCGCGCGGGGCCGCATCCGGCTGTCGACCGGCCGCGTCGTGGAGCTCGAGCGGCCCGTCGTGATCGGACGTCGCCCGAAGTCCACGCGCACCTCGGGAGCCGAGCTGCCGACCCTCGTGGCCGTCGACAGCCCCGAGCAGGACATCTCGCGCAGTCACGTGGAGATCCGCGCGGAGGGCGAGCACGTCCTCGTCACCGACCTCGACACCACCAACGGCACGGTGCTGCTGCGCGGCGGCAACGAGCCGGTGCGACTGCACCCCAACGAGCCGACCATGGTCGTCACGGGAGACGTCCTCGACCTCGGCGACGAGGTCACCGTGACCTTCGAGGACCTCCCGTGAGCGCCGCGAAGCGTCCGCCGGCACCGCCGCCCGCGCTGCCCGGGTTCACCTACGTCGACGTGCTCGGCTCCGGCGGCTTCGCCGACGTCTACCTCTACGAGCAGCACCTGCCGCGCCGCCGGGTCGCGGTGAAGGTCATGCTCCCCGACCGCATGGCGTCGGGATCGGCGGAGCAGTTCACCGCCGAGGCGAACGTCATGGCGCTGCTGTCGACGCATCCCGCGATCGTCACCATCTACCAGGCGGGCGTCTCGGACGACGGGCGTCCGTACCTCGTGATGGAGTACTGCTCGCGCCCCAATCTGCAGGTGCGCTCGCGGGCCGCGGCCTTCTCGGTCGCCGAGGCGCTGCGGGTCGGCGTGCAGGTCGCCGCCGCCGTTGAGACCGCGCACCGCGCCGGCATCCTGCACCGCGACATCAAGCCGGCGAACATCCTCGTCACCGAGTACAACCGTCCGGCCCTCACCGACTTCGGCATCGCGACGACCGCCGAGTCGGAGGAGTCGTCGGCGGGGATGTCGATCCCGTGGTCGCCGCCCGAGTCGTTCAGCGACGTGCCCGGCTCGGGCGTCGCCACCGACGTCTACGCCCTTGGCGCCACCGTCTACACGCTGCTGGCCGGTCGCTCGCCGTTCGAGCAGCCGGGCGGGCGCAACGGCGGCGCCGATCTCATCCAGCGCATCGAGTCCCAGCCGGTGCCGCGTCTGGAGCGCGCCGACGCCCCGCCGTCGCTCCAGGCCGTGCTCGAGCGCGCGATGGCCAAGCGCCCCGGCGACCGCTACGACTCGGCGATCGCGTTCGCGCGGGCCCTCCAGCGCGTGCAGATCGAGCTCGCCCACTCGGTGACCCCGATCGACATCCTCGACGACGCCCCCGAGGACGCCGCCGAGGACGACGTCGACGGCGAACTCACCCGCGTCCGCGGCATCGTCAGCATCGAGCCGCAGACCCACCCGGCCGCCGGCCCGACGCGTCGGCGCGACCGGACGGACGACACCGCGGCCACCGCGGCCGCCGCGCCCGCCGTCGTCCCGGCGCCGCCCGTTCCCACCGACACCGCCGACCCGACGTTGCTGCGGGGCCCCGTCTCCATCGCGCCGCAGGCGGCGGACCTCGACACCTCGTCCACGATCCGCCGACCCGGCCCGGCCGCGGCGGCCCGCACCGTCGACCCCGCCGCCGCTGCCGCCGCTGCCGCCGCGTCGCTGTCCGTCGCGGATCCCGCCGAGGCGGCCGACGCCGCCGCCGATGCGCCGGCACCGCGCACGCGCCGCGGACTGTGGATCGGTGTCGGCATCGCCGCCGCCGTGGTCGTCGTCGCGGGAGTCGCCGTCGGGGCCAGCCTCGTGGCGCCCGCGGTGCAGCCGCCCGCCGACGACGAGCCGACGACGTCGGCCGCGCCGCAAGACCCGCTGGGCGGGTACGTGCCGCCGGTGGAGGCGCTCGCCGGCACGGTGCAGGGAGGCGACGCCGTGTTCACCTGGACCAATCCCGAGCCGCAGGACGGCGACGGCTATCTCTGGTATCCGTACACGCTCGCCGGCGACGGCGAGACCCGCAAGGTCACCGAGACGAGCGTGACCCTGCCGGTGGATGCCGGCGGCACGACCTGCATCGCGGTGACGCTCGTCCGCAAGGACGGCACCGCGGGCACCGAGACACGGAAGTGCACCCCATGACCGACATCCACGACACCGTTCCCCCCGCGGACGCCCCCGAGGACGACGTGACGGGGGCGGACATCACCGTCGAGTTCGCCGGCGAGTACGTCACCGTGCCGTCCGGAACGCGATTCACCATCGGGCGCGAGGGCGACCTCGCCATCGACGACAACCGTTTCCTGCACCGGCACTTCCTCTCCATCGAGCAGTCCGGCGGACTGTGGTGGCTGGTCAACATCGGCTCGCGGCTGTCGGCCACCGTCACCGACACGGAGGGTCGCGTGCAGGCGCAGCTGGCGCCGGGGGCGCGGTTGCCGATCGTGTTCGGCGTGACGACCGTGGTGTTCAGCGCGGGTCCCACGACCTACGAGCTGTCGGTGCACACGGCGCAGCCGGCGTTTCGTGCGACGGTTCCGGAGCGGGTGGCCGACGGCGAGTCGACGATCGGTGCCGTTCCCCTCACGCCCAGCCAGAAGCTCCTCATCCTGTCCCTCGCCGAGCCCGTGCTGCGCCGCGAGGGCACCGGCATGAGCGAGCTGCCCAGCTCCGCCGCGGCGGCCCAGCGCCTGGGCTGGAGCATCACCCGCTTCAACCGCAAGCTCGACAACGTGTGCGACAAGCTCGACCGTCAGGGGGTCCCCGGGCTGCGCGGCGGAGTGACGAGCTCGGCGACCAACCGGCGGGTGCGCCTCGTCGAGCACGCCGTCGCCTCGCGCCTGGTCGTCCGCGACGACCTCGCCCTGCTCGACGATCCCGCGCGCTTCGAGCGCGAGGCCGGCGACGACGCCCCGCGCCGAAAGGAAGACGGATGAAGCTGCGCACGACCCTCGTCCGACCCGGGGGAGAACCCGAGGATCTCGTCATCAACGCCGACGCCGACGCGACCGTCGGCGACCTCGCCCGCACCATCGCCGAGGTCGACCCCCGCGGCGGAGGCGACCCGCGCGAGGACGTCACCCTGGAAGCGTTCGGCACGATCGCGCAGGGACCCGGCGAGGTGCTGGATGCCGCGGCATCCGTCGCCCACGTCCAGCTCGGCGCGGGGTCGGCGATCCGGGTCGTCCCGGCCGGCTACCAGCCGCGACAGCGCGTCGGCGAGGTGGAGATCGTGTCCGGGCCCGGCGCCGGGACGACGATCCCGCTGGAGCGGACGGTCGTGATCATCGGTCGCGACCCGCAGTGCGACATCGTGCTGGACGACCCGCTCGTCTCGAAGCGGCACGCCCGGCTCGAGGTGGGGCAGGGACGGGCCGAGCTCGTCGACCTCAACTCGGCCAACGGCATCCTCGTCGACGGCGCACCGGTCACCTATCTGACCGCCGCCGACGGCGAGATCGACGCCGTCCTGGGCGACACGCGCGTGCGCATCACCGCGGCCGGAGATGCGACCGTCGCGCCCTCGACCTGGCGGCAGGTCCCGTTCGTGCGCTCGCCGCGGGTCGAGGCCCGCTACCTCGGCGAGGAGCTGCCGGGCACCGACCTGCCCGCGCCGCCCGCGCCGCAGATGTTCCCGTGGCTCGCGATGATCGCGCCCGTGATCATGGGTGCGGTGCTGTTCTTCGTGATGAGGAACCCGATGGCGCTCGTGTTCGTGGCGGCATCCCCGCTGCTGATGCTGGGCACGTGGCTGACGACGCGCCTGCAGGGGCGCGCGCAGCTGCAGCGCGACAAGGACCGCTTCGAGCAGCAGCTGACGCGGCTCTCCTCGCGTCTGGAGCAGGAGCGCGAGACCGAGCGTCGCGTCCGCCGCGGCGAGGTGCCCGAGCTCGACCCGATCTGCGCCGACGCGCTCGCCGCCGGTCCGCTGGTCTGGACGCGCCGGCCCGAGCACTGGTCGTTCCTGCACGTGCGTCTGGGTGACGGCACCGCTGCGAGCCGCAACACGGTCGCGGAGTCCACCAAGCGCGATGCGGCGATCCCCTCGTACGTCGACCGTCTCGACGAGGTCGTCGAGGCCTTCCGCGAGGTCGACGACGTGCCGATCCTCGAGTCGCTCGCCGAGGCGGGGGCGATCGGCATCGCGGGGGCGACCGCGCGCGTCGGCGACACCGCCCGCGCGCTCCTGGCACAGACGGCGGGTCTGCACGCACCGTCGGACGTCCACATCGTCGCCTTCGTGGGCCCCGCCACCCGCGCGGCGCTCGCCGACCTGAAGTGGCTGCCGCACACGTGGGCCGCCGAGGACGCCCTGGGCACGGCACCCATCGCCGACAACGCCGCGACCGCCTCGCGGCTGCTCGCGCAGCTCGAGGAGCTCGTCGACACCCGCACGAAGCGGCTGCGGCGGCTGCGGGCCCTCAAGGCGACGGATGCCGCGACCTCCGCCGGCGCCGAGGTGGGCGAGTCCCGCGGGCGCGAGGAGGAGATGCCGCTTCCGGCATATGTCGTCATCATCACGCCCGACGCCCCCGTCGACCGCGGCCGGCTGATCCAGCTCAGCGAGCGGGCCGCCGGCAGCGGCGTCGTCCCGGTGTGGGCCGTCTCGAAGGTGGAGCACCTGCCCGCGGCCTGCCGCACGTGGGTCGAACTGCCCGCCGACGGCGATGCGAGCGCGCACTTCGTGCGCCTGGGCGCCGTCGTCGCGCCGCTGCGCGTCGAGGCTCTCGACGCCGCGCGCTTCGGCGTCGTCGCCCGGGCGCTCGCGCGCATCACCGACATCGGCGACGTCGCCGAGGATGCCGGTGACGTGCCGCGCACGATCCCGCTGCTGCAGCTGCTGGGCCCCGACATGGCGACCAGCGCCGACGCCGTGATCGACCGCTGGACGCAGAACGCGTCGATCCGCGCGACGCGCTCCGGCGCCGGCTACCAGCCGAAGCTGCGCGCCCTGGTGGGCCAGGGGGCGCAGGGAGCGCTGCACCTCGATCTCCGCCAGCAGGGCCCCCACGCCCTCGTCGGCGGGACGACCGGCTCGGGCAAGAGCGAGTTCCTGCAGGCGTGGGTGCTCGGCATGGCCGCCGAGTACAGCCCCGAGCGCGTGACGTTCCTCTTCGTCGACTACAAGGGCGGCTCGGCCTTCGCCGACTGCGTCAACCTGCCGCACTGCGTGGGTCTCGTCACCGATCTGAGTCCGCACCTGGTCCGCCGCGCCCTGACGAGCCTGCGCGCCGAGCTGCACCACCGCGAGCACCTCTTCAACCGCAAGAAGGCCAAGGACCTCCTCGAGCTCGAGAAGGCCGCCGACCCCGATGCGCCGCCCGCCCTCGTGCTCGTGATCGACGAGTTCGCCGCCCTCGCCAAAGAGGTGCCCGAGTTCGTGGACGGTGTCGTCGACATCGCCCAGCGCGGGCGCTCCCTCGGCATCCACCTCATCATGGCGACGCAGCGTCCGGCCGGTGTCATCAAGGACAACCTGCGTGCCAACACGAACCTCCGCGTGGCCCTCCGCATGGCCGACGAGACCGACTCGGACGACGTCATCGGCTCGAAGGAGGCCGCGCTGTTCGACCCGGGCATCCCCGGGCGCGGCATCGCGAAGACCGGACCGGGCCGCATGAGCCTCTTCCAGTCGGCCTACTCCGGCGGCTGGAGCCTGCGCGCCGAGCCCGAGCCGGCGGTGGAGGTCCGCCCGTTCCTGCTCGGCGAGGCGCCCCTGTGGGAGAAGCCCGCGGTCTCCGAGGCCCCCGCCGAGACCGAGGATCTGGGCCCGAACGACCAGCAGCTCCTGGTCGCCCGCTTCGGCGACGCGGCCCAGCTGGCCCGCATCGCTCCGCCGCGGCGCCCGTGGCTCGACGAGCTCGCGCGGACGTTCGACCAGACCAAGCTGCACCAGCGCACCGACGCGCGGCTGGTGCTCGGTGTCGTCGACGTGCCCGAGCGCCAGGACCAGGTGCCGTTCTTCTTCGAACCCGACACCGAGGGCCACCTCGCCGTCTTCGGCACGGGCGGCTCCGGCAAGTCGGTGGCGCTGCGCACGCTCGCCGTCTCGGCCGGGATCACGCCGCGCGGGGGACCCGTGCACGTGTACGGGCTGGATGCCGCCACCGGCGGACTGCGCATGCTGGAGTCGCTGCCGCACGTCGGCGCGGTGATCTCGGGCGACGACACCGAGCGCATCGAGCGGCTGTTCGGGATGCTGCGGGCCGAGCTCGACCGCCGCGGTGACGCGTACGCGGCGTCCGGCGCGTCGACCCTGACCGAGTACCGCACGCTCGCCGGCCGCGGCGACGAGCCGCGCATCCTGCTGCTCGTCGACGGCTTCCCCGCCTTCCGCTCCGCCTTCGAGGGGGTGCCCGGTCGCGCGGAGTCCTACCGTGCGTTCCAGCAGGTGCTCACCGACGGTCGTGGCCTCGGCATCCACGTGGCCCTCACGGCCGACCGCGGGCAGAGCGTGCCCACCTCGCTGCAGGCCATGATCCAGCGCCGCATCGTGCTGCGCATGGCGGATGAGGACGGCTACGCGCTGCTCGGGATGCCGCGCGACATCCTCGGGCCCGACGCGGCGCCGGGGCGGGCGATCGTCGACGACCACGAAGCGCAGATCGCCGTGATCGGCGGCACCGCGAGCACGAAGGACCAGTCGCTGGCGATCGATCGTATGGCCGAGGCGATGATCCGCCGCGGCACGACGCCCGCCCCCGGCATCCGCGCGCTTCCCGTCGAGTACGCGATCGACGAGCTGCCGCCGACGGCGGGCACGGGGGTCGCCATCGGCCTGTCCGACCTCGATCTCGGCCCCTACGGCATCGAGCCGGCGGGCACGTTCATCGTGGCGGGCTCGCCCGGTGCCGGACGCTCCAACGCCGCCGCCGCCATCGTCCGCCAGACCCTGCGCGCACGGCCCGACACGGCCGCCTTCTACATCGGCGATCGCCGTTCCCCGGTGCAGGATGCCGTCGCGTGGACGTCCACCGCCGAATCCGCCTCGGCGGCGATGGCGGTGCTCGGTGCCGTCGACGAGGCCGCCGACCGCACCGCGGAGGGCGGCGCCGTGCCGATCGTCGTGCTCGAGGGCATCGGCGAGTTCGCCACCTCTCTCATCGAGATGAACCTCTCCACCCTCGTGAAGCGCGCGGGCCGCGGCGAGGTCTTCTTCGTCGTCGTCGGCGAGATGAGCGAGTGGACGACGAACTTCGGCCTGCTCGGCGAGATCAAGGCGGCGCGCCGCGGCGTGGTGCTCCAGCCGGAGACCATCGACGGCGAGGTCGTGCTCAAGACCCCGTTCCCGCGCCTCGTCCGCGGCGAGCTGCCCGTCGGGCGCGGCATCCTCGCCCACCGCGGCAAGACGGTGCGCATCCAGTTCCCGATCGCGACCGCGGCGGCCGAGCTGGCGGCGACGGGAGCCGTCTCGTGACGGGGCGCGCGAACGTCGCCCGCACGGAGCGCTCATGGGGAGTTCTGCCCATGGTCACCGGCGGCACCGCCGCCTATCGTCGAAACAACAAGACCTCCCGGCACACCGGCCGGGCCAGATGAAAGGGGCCCTCATGGCCAATCTGAATGTCACCTACGACCAGATGAACTCGGCCGCTTCGCGCCTGCGTGACGGCCAGAGCGAGCTCGAGGCGAACCTCCAGCGCCTGCGTCAGCTGGTCGCCCAGCTGGTCCAGGACGGCTTCACCACGAGCCGTGCCTCGGGCGCGTTCGACGCCTCGTACACCGAGTTCACCACCGGTGCGACCAAGACGGTCCAGGGCATCGAGGGCATGGCCGCCTTCCTCGAGAAGGCCGCTCAGGCCCTCCAGTCGACGGACGAGCAGCTCGCCAGCCAGCTCGGTCAGTGATGTCGACCTGCGGAGCGCGCACGCGCTCCGCAGGTTCACGAGGCCTTCCACCCCGGTGCTCCGACGCCGCGGGTGGAGGGCCTCGCGAACCTCGGGGGACGACGATCGCCGCCGGAGGCGTCAGCCGCGGGAGTGGCCGAGCACCTTCACGATGATCCCGCGGCGGCGCAGCTCGGCGATCGCGTGGGTCTCCTCGTCGACCGTGCGCCCGAGGGCGTGCTTGTCGGCCACGACGACCACGTCGCCCGACACCAGTCGGCCGAACAGGCGCGTGAGGCGCTCCGACCAGCTCTCGCCGGTTTCGGGGGCGGGATGCCGGAAGCCCTCGATCGGCACCCCGAACTCCGCCAGGGCGTCGCGCTGGGCGATCACGGACGGCAGGTCGTCGCGGGCGACCACGAGCCCCACCAGTCGCGAGCCCGCCGGACGGGCGGCCCACCAGTCGGTGCCCGAGACGACCACGGGCACCGCGGAGGTGACCGCGGGCAGCGCGATCGACTCCGCGTAGTCGGCGGGGGCGCGCTGGTCGTCCGGATGCGGGGTGCTCACGGCATCCATTCTGTCCCACGGCGCCGACACGCACGTGTGCGACGTGCAGCGGCGCGCGTCAGTCGTCCTCGAGGCGGCGCAGCTGCATGCTCAGCTGGTCGGCGTCGAGCTGTGCGAGGGCGTGGCGCAGCGCCGCGGACGAATACGACCCCTCCCGCGAGACGTCGACGAGCCGCTCCCGCATCGCCTCGATCAGCGCGATCCGCAGGTCGATCACGCCGGCCGAGCTGATCTCGGGCGACTCGATCCGGGGAGCGCTCATCCGCTCGGCCAGCTTCGCGAGCACCTCCGGCGGGTAGGGCACGCCGCTCGCATCCGCCAGCCCGGGCGTGCGCAGCCGCGCGAGGGCGGCTTCGCGCAGCTCGTCGTCCAGCCGCTCGCCCTCCTCCGCCGAGCCGCCGTCGCCCGTGCTCGCGGGGATCTTCAGCATGCGGATCACCCAGGGGAGGGTGAGCCCCTGCACCATGAGGCTGACGAGGGCGACGACGAACGCGATGAAGATCAGCAGCTCCCGCGCGGGGGTGGACGGCTCGAGCGTCTGGGCCGCCGCGAGCGTGACGACGCCGCGCATCCCGGCCCAGACGATGACCACCCCGTCCTTCCACCCGAGGGGCGAGCCCTGGTAGTAGTCCATGTCGTTGAGCACCCGGCCGATCCGCGCCCGGAGCCCTTCGACGCGCTGCTGCGTGGCGGCGGCATCCGGCTCTCGACGTGCGACGCGACGGGCCAGGCGGCGGGCGGTGCCGCGCGCCGTGCGTCGCAGCAGCCCCGGCCGCTCCCCGCCGGCGGGGTCCCCGTCCTCGCGCGGCGGTCTCAGCTCGCGCAGATCGCTCGTGCCCGGATCGAAGGCGTCGAGGCGGTCGCTGAACGCCTGCAGCCGGTCGCGCTGCATCCGCCGGGCGCGGCGGTCGATGAGGAACACGAGTCCCGACACGTAGAGCGCGCGCACGGCCAGCACGATCGCGAGCGCCACCAGTGCCAGCGTGATGCCGATGCCCACACCGTTGTGCTTGTCGATGTTGCCGGTGACGATGTCGCGCAGCTCGAGCCCCATGATGAGGAAGACCGCGCCCTCCAGCAGCAGCTCGAGGGTGTGCCAGTTCAGCTCGTCGGAGACCCGCTGCTCGGGGGTCGACCACCGTGCGGCACCCTGACCGGTCGTGATGCCCGCGGCCACGGCGGCCACGAGGCCCGAGCCGCCCAGGTGCTCGGTGGGCAGGTACGCGATGAACGGCACGATGAAGCCGATCGCCGTGTTGGCGACCGGCTCGCCGATCCACCGCCGTATCCGCAGGGTGAGCACGCCCACGGTGACGCCGATGACGACCGCCACCAGCACGCCCCACGCGAACGCGCCGATCGTGCTGCCCAGCGAGAACCCCGCCGCGGATGCCGCCACGGCGCTGCGCAGCAGCACGAGCGCGGTGGCGTCGTTCAGCAGGCTCTCGCCCTCCAGCATCGTGATGACCCGCGGCGCGATGCCGAGCTTCTTCGCGATCGAGGTGGCGACGGCATCCGTGGGACTGAGGATGGCGCCGAGGGCGACGGCGAGCGCGAAGTCGAGTCCCGGGATGGCGAAGTAGAACAGGGTGCCGAGGGCCAGGGCGCTGATGACGACGAGCACGACGGCCAGGCCCGCGATCGGCATCGCGTCGCGACGGAACTCGACCGCCGGCAGTCGCACGGCCGAGGCGTAGAGCAGGGGCGGGAGGATGCCGACCAGGATGAGGTCCGGCGGCACCGAGAACGCCGGCAGCAGCAGCGACGCCACGAGACCGATCGCGACGAGGATCAGCGGCCCCGCGACGCCGAGCCGCCGCGCGAGGACCGTCGAGACGCCGATGACCGCGATGCCCGCGATCAGCCAGGTGAGGTCGCTCACCGCGGACTCAGATCAGACCGAGGGCGCGCACCGCGTCGCGCTCGGCGACCAGCTCGGCCACCGAGGCGTCGAGGCGGGCGCGGCCGCGCTCGTCCAGCTCCAGCCCGTCGACGACGCGGTACGCCGTGCCGTCGCTCGTGACCGGCGCCGACGAGTAGAGCCCCGCCGGCACGCCGTACTCGCCGTGCGACAGGACCGCCGCCGACGTCCAGTCGTCGCCGGTGCCGTGCACGAGGTCGCGGACGTGGGAGATCGCAGCGTGGGCCGCCGACGCGGCCGACGACGATCCGCGCACCGAGATGATCTCGGCACCGCGCTGGGCGACCCGCGGCACGAACGCCTCGTCGAGCCAGGCGGCCGCCGCCGCGCTGCCGCCGAGACGCTCGGCCAGCGCGTCCGTCACCGGGCGTCCCGCCACCGTCGCGTGCGCGACGTCCGGGAACTGCGTCGCCGAGTGGTTGCCCCAGACGATGACGCCGCGCAGCGCCGCCACCGGCGTCTCCAGCGCGGCGGCGAGCTGGGCGAGTGCGCGGTCGTGGTCGAGGCGCGTCAGCGCGGCGAAGCGCTCGCCCGGGATGTCGGGGGCGGATGCCGCCGCGATGAGCGCATTGGTGTTGGCGGGGTTGCCCACCACCACGACGCGCACGTCGTCGGCGGCCGCCGCGTTCAGGGCCGCGCCCTGCGGACCGAAGATGCCCGCGTTGGCCGCCAGCAGGTCGGCGCGCTCCATTCCGGCCGAGCGGGGACGGGCTCCGACGAGCATCGCGATGTTGGCGCCGTCGAAGGCGACGCGCGGGTCGTCGGTGATCTCGACATCCGCCAGCAGCGGGAACGCGCAGTCCTGCAGCTCCAGTGCCGCCCCCTCGGCGGAGGCGAGCCCCTGCGGGATCTCCAGCAGGCGCAGACGCACCGGACGCTCGGCGCCGAGCATGTCGCCGGCGGCGATCCGGAACAGCAGCGCGTAGCCGATCTGTCCGCCGGCTCCGGTCACGGTGACTGTCGTGGCATCCATGGATCTGAGCCTACGGGGGCGAGCCCGGTGGCGGTACGGTGGGGCATGACCTTCAACAGCAATGCAGAGCTGGGAGGGACGACCGCACGGCGACGAGGCCGCGGGGGAGGTGCCGCGGCCGTCGCCGGCGGCGGGCTGGCCGGCCTCGGTGGGATCGCGGTGCTCCTGCTCGTGCTCTTCACCGGCGGCGACGTCACGAGCCTGCTCGGCGGCACGGGCGGCGGGCAGGACTCCGCCATCGCGGGCTGCGACACCGGCGCCGACGCGAACGCGAACGACGACTGCCGGCTCGTGTTCGGCCAGAAGGCGCTCGACGGCTACTGGGCCGATCAGGTGCAGGGCTACCGTGCGCCGCAGCTGATCATCGTCGACGGGTCGACCTCGACGCGGTGCGGCACGGCCTCGAACGCGACGGGCCCGTTCTACTGCCCGCCGGAGGAGACCATCTACGTCGATCCGACGTTCTTCGGCCTGCTCCGCAGCCAGTTCGGAGCGCAGGCGGGCGACCTCGCGCAGCTCTACGTCCTCGCGCACGAGTACGGCCACCACATCCAGCAGATCACCGGGATCATGGACCAGTACCCGAACGACGGCACCGGGCCGACCAGCAACGGGGTGCGCACCGAGCTGCAGGCCGACTGCTTCGCCGGCGCGTGGATCGCGGATGCGACCTCCACGACGGACGCGAACGGCGTGGCCTACCTGCAGCAGCCCACCGACGCGCAGCTGCGCGACGCGCTCGATGCGGCGGCCGCCGTCGGCGACGACCGCATCCAGGCGCAGTCCGGACGGGTCAACCCCGAGACCTGGACCCACGGGTCGAGCGGGCAGCGCCAGCGCTGGTTCACCACCGGCTACCAGAGCGGGCTCGACGCCTGCGACACCTTCTTGGTGTCGGGAGGAGAACTGTGAACGGGCCGGCGCACCTCGACGACATCCTGTACCCCGCGATCGAGCCCTACGAGACGGGGTACCTGCTGGCCGGCGACGGCCAACGGGTCTACTGGGAGCAGTCCGGCAACCCCGACGGCAAGCCCGTCGTGTTCCTGCACGGAGGTCCCGGCGGCGGCACCTCGCCGTGGCACCGCCGCTTCTTCGACCCGGAGAGGTACCGCATCGTGCTGTTCGACCAGCGCGGCTGCGGCCGGTCGACGCCCCACATGAGCGCGCCCGACGCCGATCCGCGGTTCAACACGACCTGGCACCTGGTGGCCGACATCGAGCTGCTGCGGCGCAACCTCGGGATCGACCGGTGGCAGGTCTTCGGCGGATCGTGGGGCTCCGCCCTCGCCCTCGCCTACGCGCAGTGCCACCCGGATGCCGTCAGCGAGATCGTGCTGCGCGGCGTCTTCACGCTGCGTCGCCACGAGCTGGAGTGGTTCTACGAGGGTGGCGCGTCGGCGATCTTCCCCGATCTGTGGGAGTCGTACGTCGCGCCGATCCCCGTGCTCGAGCGCTCGCGGATGATCGAGGCCTACCACCGGCGGCTCACCGACCCCGATCCCGCCGTCCACGAGCCGGCGGCGATCGCGTGGACCACGTGGGAGATGTCGACGCTCACCCTCCACCCCGATCCCGATCTGGTTGCCTCGATGACCGACGCCGCGACCGCCGTGGCGTTCGCCCGCATCGAGAACCACTACTTCGTTCACGGCGGGTGGCTGCGCGAGGGCCAGCTCATCGGCGACGTCGGCGTGATCCGCGACATCCCCGCCGTCATCGTCCAGGGGCGCTACGACGTCTGCACCCCGATCATGACGGCATGGGACCTCCACCGCGCGTGGCCCGAGGCCGAGTTCGTCGTCGTGGACGACGCCGGCCACTCGACATCCGAGCCCGGCATCGCCCGCGCCCTCCGCGCCGCCACCGACCGCTTCGCCTAGCCCCCTCCTCTCTCCCCCCTCTGGAACGCGAGCCGCTACTCCGCGTGCGAGCCGCCACGCGCCGTACCGGCCGGATCGTGGCGGCTCGGCCGGGCGATAGCGGCTCGGCGAGAAGGGGGAGGGTGGGGGGACTGCTAGGATGGGGGTACTTGCAGCGCCGAATCGGCGCTCTCGCGTCGTAGAACGCTTCCCTCGCCGCCCGGCCCCGACCGGATGATCGGCTGACATTCTTCGTACGGCGACCCTGTGCGCATCCGCGCAGAGGCCACCGATCCGGGCGTCCCGCCCAGAAACATCACCATGTCTGACATCACTTTCGGCGCGCTCGGCGTGCCCGCCCCCCTGCTCGACGTGCTCGCGAAGGACGGCAAGACCACCGCCTTCCCCATCCAGGTAGACACCCTGCCCGACACGCTCGCCGGCCGCGACGTGCTCGGCCGCGGCAAGACCGGCTCGGGCAAGACCCTCGCCTTCTCCATCCCCCTCGCCGCCCGCCTCGGCGGCCCGCTCGCCGGCGGCAGCCGCCGCTCCGGCCGCATCCTCGGTCTCGTGCTCGCGCCGACGCGTGAGCTCGCCACGCAGATCAACGCGACCCTCGAGCCGCTGGCGGCCGCGTACGGCATGAAGACCACGACGATCTTCGGCGGCGTCAACCAGAACCGCCAGGTCGCCGCGCTGAAGGCCGGCGTCGACATCGTCGTCGCCTGCCCCGGCCGCCTCGAAGACCTCATCTCGCAGGGCTTCGTGAAGCTGGATGCCGTGGAGATCACCGTCATCGACGAGGCCGACCACATGGCCGACCTGGGCTTCCTGCCCTCGGTCACGCGCATCCTCGACAAGACCCCGCGCGACGGGCAGCGCCTGCTGTTCAGCGCCACGCTGGACAACGGCGTCGACAAGCTCGTGAAGCGGTTCCTGCAGAACGAGGTGCTGCACTCGGTCGACGAGGCGCACTCGCCCGTCGCCGCGATGACCCATCACGTCTTCCACGTCGGCGGCGTCGAGGAGAAGAAGGAGCTCGTGCGCACGCTCGCCTCGGGCACCGGCCGTCGCATCCTCTTCATGCGTACCAAGCACCACGCCAAGAAGCTCGCGCAGCAGCTGACATCGCAGGGCATCCCGTCGGTCGATCTGCACGGCAACCTGTCGCAGCCCGCCCGTGACCGCAACCTCGCCGCCTTCAGTTCGGGCGCCGCGAAGGTGCTCGTCGCCACCGATGTCGCCGCGCGCGGTGTGCACGTCGACGACGTCGAGCTCGTCATCCACGTCGACCCGCCCATGGAGCACAAGGCGTACCTGCACCGCTCCGGCCGCACGGCCCGCGCCGGCGCCGAGGGCTCGGTCGTCACGCTCGTGCTGCCCGGTCAGGAGAAGGACGTCAAGGACCTCCTCCGCAAGGCCGCGATCACCGCGACCCCCGTGCCCGTGACGCCGACCTCCCCGCAGGTCACCGCGCTCGTCGGTGAGGTCGCCCCCTACGTCGCACCCGCGCCGAAGTCCGAGCAGCCCGGCCGTGGCCAGGGCGGCGGCGGTCGCAGCCAGGGCGCCAATGCGCAGCGCAAGCGCGCGGCCCGCGAGGGCGCGCCGGCCGGCCAGGGCGGCCGCGGCGGCCGTGGCAACGGCCAGCGCAGCCAGGATCAGCCCCGCGCGGACCGCGCCGGACGCCCGGCCGCCGACCGTGCCGCCGGCGGTCGCGAGCAGCGCCCGGCTCGCGATCACCGTGCCGCCGCGCAGCCCGCGGCATCCGGCAACGCGCGCACGGCCGGACGCCGCGCCACGCACGCCGGGGGAACCGGTGCCACCGGCGGCAAGCTCATGGTGGGATCGGTCGTGCGGCAGAACGGCGGCCCGCGCCGCTCCGGACGCTGATTCCGGGCGGTCGGGGCCGCGCCCTCACGGGCCTCGACGGTTCGCCGTGACGAATGTCGGACGATCGACGCCGGCGCGGGCGACGACCCGCGGGCTTCTGCGGCGCGCCCGCGGGTGAGTTGACGGTTGTCCGGCGTTGGTCACGCGCCCACCGGTGCCACCCGCGCCCACCCGCCGCCGCGCCCACCGCGCCACTGGTCGTCCCCGGTTCGCCGTGACGAACGTCGGACGATCGACGCCGGCGCCGCCGACAACCCGCGGGTTTGTGCGGCGTGCTCACGGGTGAGCTGACGGTTGTCCGGCGTTGGTTACGCGACCACCGGTGCGGACGCGCCCACGCACGCCGCCACGGGTCGTCGCCGGTTCGCCGTGACGAACGTCGGACGATCGACGCTGGCGCCCCCGACGACCCGCGGGTTTCTGCGGCGGGCCCGCGAGTGAGCTGACCGTTGTCCGGCGTTGGTCACCCGACCACCCCGCCACCGGCGGCCGCCCACCC